>DATMIN010000046.1:0-5000 GCA_035554275.1 Burkholderiaceae bacterium | reverse complement strand
TCAGGGGGCCGCCTGCTCCACGCGGAAGTCGTCGACCACTACTTTGGCGTACCCGGTTCCTGGAACTTGAAACGGTGTGATAACGGCGCCTGCGGCCTGATTTGGCAGGATCCAATGGTCATTGGAGAGGATCTTCCCAGGGCCTATCGGGAGTACTACACCACGACTGCGACGAATGCCGAAGGTGTCTCGAGCGAAGTTCCGTTCGAGGCGACGTTCTACCGGCTGGAGCGGCTTGCCGCCCGGATACTTCGCTTGGCCGACGAGCGCAGACGATTCGCCTTGGCATATCTCGATCATCGACGGCCGGGGAAGCTGCTCGACGTTGGATGCGGCACTGGCGCTTTCGTCGCCGCGATGCAGCGGCTCGGGTGGGAAGCTCGAGGTACCGACTTCGACCCTATCGCCGCCGAACGGGCCCGAACGATCCACAACATCTCCGTTGACGTAGGCGACCTGATCCAACTGCGCTACGAGGCAGAGTCGCTTGATGCCATTGCTCTGCGGCACGTGATCGAACACGTGTACGAACCGCGCGAACTGGTAGCCGAGTGTTGGCGCTTGCTGAAACCGGGTGGGCAGCTGGTGTTCGCGACTCCGAATGCAGCGAGCCTCGGGCATCAACACTTTGGCCCGCGTTGGCGCGGATTGGAGCAGCCCCGACACCTGTATCTCTATGACCCGCGTTCGATGCTTGCTTTGTTGGAACGGGCGGGAATCAGCAATGCACAGGTGTTCTCGTCGGCGCAAGGCGCAGCCTACGGTCTGCGCGGTAGCTTCGCCACGAGCCGCGGCGTGGTGCGGCGATGCGTGGACTACGCGGCGATCTGGTGGCTACAGATCGCTGAGACGCTTCTCACCCGCCACGGTCGCGAGGTGGGGGAGGAACTGATAGCGATCGTGCGTAAACCATCGGCCGACGAGGAAAAGACGCCGGCGCGCGAGCCACAGACGAAGATGAGCTTCGTCAAGCGTAGCGATCAAGCGTCGGCGACATGAACTCATCGGATTTCGACGTCACCGCAATTGTTGTCAGCTACAACACCCGCGACCTCATTCCAGCCTGCCTGTCGGCGCTGAGGACCAGCGCGGCCACGCTGCGGCTGCAGATCATCGTCATCGACAACGGCTCGCGCGACGATTCCGTGGCCGCGCTGCGCGGGCCCGAGTACGCCGACTGCGAGGTGATCGTCAACCCGACCAACGTCGGCTTCGGTCGCGCGAACAACCAGGCGCTCGCGCTCGCCCGCGGCCGGCACGTGCTGCTGCTGAACACCGACGCGTTCGTCGCGGCCGACTCGCTCACCAAGACCGTGCAATACCTCGACGCGCACCCGCGCTGCGGCCTGCTCGGGGTGCGGCTGGTCGGGCGCGACGGCGTGCTGCAGCCGTCGTGCCGCTACTTCCCGACGCCGTGGAACGAGTTCCTGCTCGGCACCGGCTGGGCACGCTACTTCCCCGGCTCAAGGCTGATCGACGACATGGGCTGGGATCACGCCAGCGTGCGCGAATGCGATTGGGTGCCCGGCTGCTACTACCTCGTGCGGCGCCAGGCGATCGACGAGGTCGGCCTGTTCGACCCGCGCTTCTTCCTCTACTACGAGGAGGTCGATCACTGCCGCGCGCTGAAGGCGGCCGGCTGGACGGTCGTGTACTTCCCCGACACGACCGTGGTCCACCTCGGCGGCGAAAGCGCGAAGACCGATGCACCGATCTCCGGCGCCGGCCGGCAGATCTCGGCGCTGCAGATCGAGAGCGCGCTGCTCTACTACCGCAAGCACCACGGCCTCGCGGGCATGTGGGCGAGCGTGGCGCTGACCTGGCTGGCCGACATGATCATGACGGCCAAGTGGCTGGTGCGGCGCCGCACCTGGCAGGGCGCCGGCGCCTTCTGGAACCACGCGGTGCTGACGGGGTCGCTGCTGCTGCGCACCGGCTGGGCCCGGCGGCCGACGCGCTGAAGGCGGAGCGGCCGGGCATGTTCGACCACCTGCGCGACGATCTCCGCACCTACGGCGGCCACTGGGGCGCCCAGGGCTTCTGGGTCATGGTCGTCTACCGTTTCGGCCGCTGGCGCTACGGCGTGCGGTCGGTGCTGTTGCGCAGGTTCTTCTCGCTGATCTACCGCGTGCTGTTCAAGTGGGTCCAGATCGTCACCGGCATCGAGTTCCCGTGCGAGGTCGAGGTCGGTCGCGGCTTCGCGATCGATCACTTCGGCGGCATCGTCGTCAGCGGCTTCGCGCGCTTCGGCGACCACTGCCGCATCCGTAACGGCGTCGTCGTCGGCCTGGCGCGCACCGACGATCCGTGCGCGCCGGTGATCGGCGATCACGTCGACATCGGCGCTGGTGCGAAGGTGCTCGGCCGCATCCGCATCGGCAACAACGTGCTGATCGGCGCGAATGCGGTGGTCACGCGCGACGTGCCAGACGACAGCATCGCGGTCGGCGTTCCGGCCGTGATCAAGCCTCGGCGCGACCCGTGAGCGAGCCCATCGCAGCGCCGCGCCTCGGCGCCGTCGTCATCGGCCGCAACGAGGGCGAACGGCTGCGCCGCTGCCTCGAGTCGGTGCGCACGTCGGTGCCGCTCGTCGTCTATGTCGATTCGGGGTCAAGCGACGGCTCGGCCGAACTGGCCGCCAGCCTCGGCGCCGTCGTGCACGCGCTCGACATGCGCCGGCCTTTCACCGCCGCACGCGCGCGCAACGAAGGCGTGCAGCGGCTCGCGGCGCTCGCGCCGACGCTCGAGTACATCCAGTTCGTCGACGGCGATTGCGAGGTCGCCGCTTCGTGGATCGGCGCCGCGCAGGCGTTCCTCGATGCGCATGCCGATGTCGCCGCCGTCTGCGGGCGCCGCCGCGAGCGCCACCCCGAGCGCTCGATCTACAACCGGCTGTGCGACATCGAATGGGACACGCCGATCGGCGCGGCCAAGGCCTGCGGCGGCGACGTGCTGATGCGCGCCGAGGCGCTGCGCCAGGCGACCGGCTACCGCGACGAGCTGATCGCCGGCGAAGAGCCCGAGCTGTGCGTGCGGCTGCGCGCGAAGGGCTGGCGCATCTGGCGGCTCGATGCCGAGATGACGCTGCATGACGCCGCGATGACGCGATTCGGCCAGTGGTGGCGGCGCTGCCAGCGCGCCGGCTTCGCGTATGCCGAGGGCGTGCGCCTGCACGGCGCGCCGCCCGAGCGCCACTGGGTGCGAGAATCGCGCCGCGCGTGGCTGTGGGGCGCGATATTGCCGATCGCGATCGCGCTGCTCGCGGCGCTTGCCGGCCCGATCGCGTGGGTGCTGCTGGCGATCTATCCGGCGCAGGTGGCCCGGCTGGCCCTTCGCTCGCCGCGTGACGCGGCCGCGCGCTGGGCCCGCGCCTTCTTTCTCGTCGCCGGCAAGTTCCCCGAAGCACAGGGCCAGCTGAAGGCCTGGCTGTCGCATGTGCGGCAGCGGCGCGCCGCGCTGATCGAATACAAATGAGCGACCCGTCCCTGTCACCGCCGCGCGTCGCCTACCTGATCAACCAGTACCCGAAGGTCAGCCACAGCTTCATCCGGCGCGAGATCCAGGCGCTCGAGCGCCAGGGGCTCGCGGTGCTGCGGCTCGCGGTGCGCGGCTGGAACGACGCGCTCGTCGACCCCGACGATCTGGCCGAGCGCGAGCGCACCGCCTACGTGCTGCGCGGCGGCTACGCGAAACTGCTGCTGGCCGCGCTGACGTTCGCGCTGCGCCACCCGGCGCGGTTCTTCGACGGCATGCGCCTCGCGCTGTCGACGTGGCGGCGCTCGGACCGCTCGCTGTTCCATCACCTCGCCTACCTCGCCGAGGCCTGCGTCGTGGTCGGCTGGCTGGCCGAGCAGCGCATCGATCACCTGCACGCCCACTTCGGCACCAACCCGGCCGACGTGGCGATGCTCAGCGCCGCGCTCGGCGGGCCGGCCTACAGCTTCACGGTGCACGGCCCCGAAGAGTTCGACAAGCCCGACGCGCTGAGCCTGGGCGAGAAGGCGCGCCGCGCGGCGTTCGTCGTCGCGATCAGCTCGTTCGGGCGCAGCCAGCTCTACCGCTGCCTGCCGCACGCGGCGTGGGATCGCGTCGAGGTCGTTCATTGCGGTCTCGACCCGGCGTTCCATCGCGACGCGGCGGTGGCCGGTGCCGTGTCGAACACGCTGGTGTGCGTGGGCCGCCTGTGCGAGCAGAAGGGCCAGCTGCTGCTCGTGCAGGCGCTGCACCGGCTCGTCGCGCAAGGCGTCGATGTGCGCCTGGTGCTCGCCGGCGACGGCGAGATGCGCGCGGCGATCGAATCGCTGGTGGCGTCGCTCGGCCTCGTCGAGCGTGTGCGCATCACCGGCTGGATCGGCAGCGCCGAAGTGCGCGCCGAGATCCTCGCCGCGCGCGCGCTGGTGCTGCCGAGCTTCGCCGAGGGCCTGCCGGTCGTGCTGATGGAGGCGATGGCACTGCGCCGCCCCGTCGTCACGACCTTCGTCGCCGGCATTCCCGAGCTCGTGCGCGATGGCGTCGACGGCTGGCTGGTCGCGGCTGGCGATGTCGAGGCGCTGGCCGATGCGATGCGCGCGTGTTTGAACGCGCCGGCCGAACAGCTCGCGCGGATGGGCGCGTCCGCGCACGAGGGCGCCCTCGCACGCCACGACATCGACCGCGAAGCCGCGAAGCTGCGCGCGCTGTTCGCCGCGTCGTCTTCGGCGCGGGTCGCCGCGGGGGCGGCGGCGTGACGCCGATGACCGCGCTCGACGGATTGCTCGCGCTGCTGGCCGCGCTGGCCGTCGTGCCGGCCGCGGTGCTGTGCCTCGAGATCGTCGCGGCAACGCGGCGTCGGCGTGACGATGGCGAAACGAACGCGCCCCGCGCCGGCCCGGTCGCGGTGCTGATGCCCGCGCACGACGAGGCCACCGGCATCGAACCGGCGATCCGTGCGGTGCTCGCGCAGCTGCGCGCCGGCGACCGGCTGCTGGTGGTGGCCGACAACTGCAGCGACCGCACCGCCG
>DATMIN010000045.1:0-2087 GCA_035554275.1 Burkholderiaceae bacterium | reverse complement strand
CCACCATGACCACCGACATCGTGATCGTCGCCGCCGCCCGCACCGCCGTAGGCAAGTTCGGCGGCACGCTTTCCAAGACCCCCGCGCCCGAGCTCGGCGCCGCGGTCGTGACCGATCTGCTGCGCCGCGCGAAGCTGTCCGGCGAGCAGATCAACGAGCTGATCTTCGGCCAAGTGCTGACCGGCGGCTCGGGCCAGAACCCGGCGCGCCAGACGGTCGTCAAGGCCGGCCTGCCGCAGAGCGTGCCGGCGCTGACGATCAACGCGGTCTGCGGCTCGGGCCTGAAGGCGGTGATGCTGGGCGCGCAGGCGATCCGCGACGGCGACTCCGAGATCGTCATCGCCGGCGGCCAGGAGAGCATGAGCCTCGCGCCACACGTGCTGCCGGGCTCGCGCGAGGGCATGCGCATGGGCGACTGGAAGCTCGTCGACTCGATGATCGTCGACGGCCTGTTCGACGTCTACAACAAGTACCACATGGGCATCACCGCCGAGAACGTCGCGAAGAAGTACGACATCACACGCGAGAAACAAGACGCGCTCGCGCTCGGCTCGCAGCAGAAGGCCGCCGCGGCGCAGGAGGCCGGCAAGTTCAAGGACGAGATCGTGCCGTTCAGCATCGCGCAGAAGAAGGGCGATCCGATCGTCTTCGCCAGCGACGAGTTCATCAACAAGAAGACCAGCGCCGAAGCGCTGTCGGGCCTGCGCCCGGCGTTCGACAAGGCCGGCACGGTGACGGCCGGCAACGCCTCGGGCCTGAACGACGGCGCCGCCGGCGTGGTGCTGATGACGGCCGACAAGGCCAAGCAGCTCGGCCTGACGCCGCTGGCGCGCATCGCGAGCTACGCGACCGTCGCGCTCGACCCGTCGATCATGGGCATGGGGCCGGTGCCGGCCTCAACGAAGGCGCTGCAGCGCGCCGGCTGGAAGCCGCAGGACCTCGACCTGCTCGAGATCAACGAGGCCTTCGCGGCCCAGGCCTGCGCCGTCAACAACGAGATGGGCTGGGACACGAGCAAGGTCAACGTCAATGGCGGGGCGATCGCGATCGGGCATCCGATTGGTGCGTCGGGTTGCCGCATCCTGGTGACGCTGCTGCACGAAATGCAGCGCCGCAACGCCAAGAAGGGCATCGCCTCGCTGTGCATCGGCGGTGGCATGGGCGTTGCACTCTGCGTCGAACGTTGAGCGCAGCGGGCCGGCGCCCGCCGGCCACGAGGAGGTAACAACACAATGACGACTCAGAAAACCGCCTACATCACGGGCGGCATGGGTGGCATCGGCACGACGCTGTGCCAGCGCCTGCATCGCGACGGCTTCAAGGTGATCGCCGGCTGCGGCCCGAGCCGCGACCACGCGAAGTGGCTGGGCGAGCAGGCCGCGCGCGGCTACACGTTCTACGCCTCGGTCGGCAACGTCGGCGACTGGGAGTCGACCGTCGCCGCGTTTCAGAAGATCAAGGCCGAGCATGGCCCGATCGACGTGCTCGTCAACAACGCCGGCATCACGCGCGACGGCATGTTCCGCAAGATGAGCCGGGCCGACTGGGACGCGGTGATCGAGACCAACCTGACGAGCCTGTTCAACGTCACCAAGCAGGTGATCGACGACATGGTCGACCGCGGCTGGGGCCGCATCATCAACATCTCTTCGGTCAACGGCGAGAAGGGCCAGTTCGGCCAGACCAACTACTCGGCCGCGAAGGCCGGCATGCACGGCTTCACGATGGCGCTGGCGCAGGAGGTGGCGAACAAGGGCGTCACGGTCAACACCGTGAGCCCGGGCTACATCGCGACCGACATGGTCAAGTCGATCCGCCAGGACGTGCTCGACAAGATCATCGCCGGCATTCCGGTCAAGCGCCTCGGCACGCCGGAAGACATCGCGTCGATGGTGTCGTGGGTCGCTTCCGACGAGTCGGGCTTCGCAACCGGCGCCGATTTCTCGGTCAACGGCGGGCTGCACATGGGGTGAGCCCGGACGAAGGACAGTGCCTGCGCACTGGCCTTCGCCTGGCGAACGACACCGCGCCTGCAGGCGCGGTGGCTGGGGTGAGGCGCCTGCGGCTCAGAACAGGTTGCCGACGTT
>DATMIN010000044.1:0-5828 GCA_035554275.1 Burkholderiaceae bacterium | reverse complement strand
TCCGCTACCCGCTCGTGGATGTGGACGGCAGCCTGGCGGCTGCCGGGGGCCCCGTCTCGCTCGTCGTCGCGACGACGCGGCCCGAGACGATGCTCGGCGACACCGCGCTGATGGTGCACCCCGACGACGAGCGTTATGCGGCGTTTGTCGGCAAGCAGGTCGCGCTGCCGCTGTGCGACCGGACGATTCCGGTGATCGCCGACGCGTATGTCGACCGCGAGTTCGGCACCGGCGTCGTCAAGGTCACGCCGGCGCACGACGCGAACGACTACGCGGTCGGCGAGCGCCACGGCCTGGCCGTGATCGGCGTGCTCGCGCTCGACGCGACCGTCAACGACAACGCGCCGGCGCCGTACCGCGGGCTCGATCGCTTCGTCGCGCGCAAGAAGGTGGTCGCCGATCTCGACGCGCTCGGCCTGCTCGTCGAGACCAGGAAGCACAAGCTGATGGTGCCGCGCTGCGCGCGCACCGGCCAGATCGTCGAGCCGATGCTGACCGACCAATGGTTCATGGCGATGACGCAGCCGGGCCGCGACGGCGAGTCGATCGCCGGGCGCGCGATCCAGGCCGTCGAGCGCGGCGACGTGCGCTTCGTGCCGCCGTCGTGGGTCAGCACCTGGAACCACTGGATGGGCCACATCCAGGACTGGTGCATCTCGCGCCAGCTGTGGTGGGGCCATCAGATTCCGGCGTGGTACGGCAGCGGCGGCGAGATCTTCGTCGGCCGCGATGAGGCCGAGGCGCGCGCCAAGGCCACGGCCGCCGGCTACCTCGGCGCGCTGCGCCGCGACGAGGACGTGCTCGACACCTGGTACTCGGCCGCGCAGTTCCCGTTCTCGACGCTCGGCTGGCCCGCGAAGACGGTCGAGCAGGACCTGTTCCTGCCGTCGACGGTGCTGATCACCGGCTTCGACATCATCTTCTTCTGGGTCGCCCGGATGATCATGATGACGCTGCACTTCACCGGGCAAGTGCCGTTTCGCAGCGTCTACATCCACGGCCTCGTCTACGACGCGCATGGCCAGAAGATGAGCAAGAGCGAGGGCAACGTGATCGACCCGGTCGACCTGATCCAGGGCGTCGACATCGACACGCTGCTGCAGAAATCGACGACCGGGCTGCGCCGCCCCGAGACCGCGCCGAAGGTCGCCGCGCGCGTGCGCAAGGAGTTCCCCGAAGGCATGCCCGCGTACGGCGCCGACGCGCTGCGCTTCACGATGGCGAGCTACGCGAGCCTGGGCCGGCAGATCAACTTCGACACCAAGCGCTGCGAGGGCTACCGCAATTTCTGCAACAAGCTCTGGAACGCGACCAAGTTCGTGCTGATGAACTGCGAGGGGCACGACTGCGGGCTCAAGGAGCACACCAAGGCCGAATGCGCGCCGGGGGCGCCATTCCACGGCTACATGAAGTTCAGCCCCGCCGACAAGTGGATCTCGAGCGAGCTGCAGCGCATCGAGGCCGCGGTCGAACAGGGCTTCGCCTCCTTTCGGCTCGACAACGTCGCGAACGCGATCTACGCGTTCGTGTGGGACGAGTATTGCGACTGGTACATCGAGATCGCGAAGGTGCAGCTCGCGGTCGCGAAAGAGGCCGGCATTGAGGGCGCGCAGCGCGCGACGCGGCGCACGCTGATCCGCACGCTCGAGACGGTGCTGCGGCTGATGCACCCGGTGATGCCGTTCATCACGGCGGAGCTGTGGATGTCGGTGGCACCGGTCGCCGGGCGGCCCACCGATGGCGCGGGCATTTTGACCGCTGCGTACCCGAAGGCACAGCTCGAGCGCGTCGATGCCGAATCGGACGCATGGATCGCGAAGCTCAAGTCGGTGGTCGGTACCTGCCGCGCGCTGCGCAGCGAGATGGGCCTGCAGCCGGCCGCGCGCGTGCCGCTCTACGCGATCGGCGACGACGCGTTCGTCGCGCAGGCCGAGCCGCTGCTGAAGGCGCTGGCGCGCGTCTCGGAGGTGAAGCGCTTCGATGCCGACGACGCGTTCGCGCAGGCCACGCGCAGCGCCGCGGTCGCGGTGGCGGGTGCGACGCGCGTGGCGCTGCACGTCGAGGTCGACCTCGCGGCCGAGCGCGAGCGCCTGAGCAAGGAGATCGCGCGCCTCGAAGCCGAGATCGGCAAGGCCGGCGCGAAGCTGTCGAACGCGAGCTTCGTCGCGCGCGCGCCGGCCGCGGTGGTGGCTCAGGAGAACCAGCGCGTCGCCGACTTCACGGCGACTGTGGCTCGCTTGAAAGATCAGCTGGCTCGCCTGGCGCCGTCGGCCTGAACGCACGGCCGCTGGCCGGTGCGCCGAGCAGTTCGTCGATGCGCTTGGCCACGGCCCAGGCACTGCGCAGGCGCGACTCGCGCGTGGTGCTCGCCACGCGCGGCGTGATCTGCAGGTTGTCGATGCCATGCAGCGGCCGGCCTTCGTCGAGCGCACCGGGCTCGAGGCTGTCGAGCCACGCGGCGGCCAGGCGCCCGCCGGTCAGCGCCTCGGCGAGCGAGGCCTCGTCGAACAGCGCCGAGTGCGCGATGCTGACGATCACCTGGTTCGGCTTGCTGAACGGCAGAAAGCGCTCGCCGAGCAGCCCGTGGTAGCGGCTGAAGTAGCTCAGCTGCACGCACACCGCATCGGACTGTTCGAGCAGCTCGCGCAGGCCGAGCGGCTTCACGCCCCAGCGCTCGAACACCGGGTCGCTCGCGTGCAGCGCCGGGTCGTAGCCGACCATGTTGGAGCCGAAGCCGGCGAGCATCTGCGCCATCGTGCGCGCCGCCGGCGCCATGCCGACGAGGCCGACGGTGGCGGCGCCGAGCTCGCGCCCGACCAGCATGCCGTCGGAGCCGACCACCGGCACGCGCCGCAGCATCGACAGCAGCGCGCCGATCATGAACTCGGCCTCGGCCTGCGCGGTGGCGGTGAGGCCGCGCACGACCTCGACCCGCGCGCGTGTGCAGGCATCGAGGTCGATGTTTTCGGCGCCGGCGCTGACGCGGCCGATCGCACGCAGCACCGGCGCATAGTGCAGCGCCTGCGCATCGATCGTCACCGACGGCGGAACGATCAGCGCGCGCACGTTGTACAGCGCCTGGCGGAACGCGCGCGGGTCAGCGGCGAACTCGGGCGCGTAGCGAACCGCGTAGCGCGACTCGAGCCACTGCATCACTTCCGCTTCCAGTGGTTCGATGATCAGCAGATCCATGCGCTGGGGTGGGCTCGTCGTGATTCAGGGGCGGCGGCCATAGGCGTGTCGCCGTGCATGCCAGAATCGGGTGCGACCAACGAGCCGAAAGCAGAGGATTGTAAGTAAATGTTAGTCACCAAGGCGATTTTTCCCGTAGCTGGTCTCGGTACTCGTTTTTTGCCAGCCACCAAAGCGCAGCCGAAAGAGATGCTCCCGGTCGTGGACAAGCCGTTGATCCAGTACGCCGTCGAGGAGGCGTACGCAGCCGGCGTCCGGGAGATGATCTTCGTGACCGGGCGCCATAAGCGCCCCATCGAAGATCACTTTGACATGACTTTCGAGTTGGAGGTAGCCCTCGAACAGGCGGGTAAGCAAGAGTTACTGGAGGTCGTGCGCACCGTCAAACCCGACGACATGGAGTGCATCTACGTGCGCCAGGCGCAGGCCCTCGGCCTCGGCCACGCGGTGCTGTGCGGCCAGCGGCTGGTGGGCAACCACCCGTTCGCGGTGCTGCTGGCCGACGACCTGATGGTCGGCGAGAAGTCGATCCTGCAGCAGATGGTCGAGCAGTACGAGGAGTGGCGCGTCTCGATCCTCGCGGTGCAGGAAGTGCCGGCCGAGCACACTCGGCGCTACGGCATCGTCGACGGCACGCCGATCAACGATCGCCTCGTCGACGTGAGCGCGATCGTCGAGAAGCCCGCGCCGGAAGACGCGCCGTCGCGCTTGGGCGTGGCCGGGCGCTACATCCTGACCCCGGGCGTATTTCACGAAATCGCCAACCAGACGCGGGGTGTGGGCGGAGAGATACAGCTGACCGACGGCATCGCCGGCCTGCTGCGACGCGAAAAGGTGTTCGCGTACCGCTACGAAGGCAAGCGCTACGACTGCGGCAGCAAGGAAGGCTTTCTGCAGGCCAACGTCGAGCTGGCGCTGAAGCACCCGACGCTCGGGCCGGGCTTCCGCGACTTCCTGAAGGGCCTCGAGATCTGAGGCGGCGGTGTGCGCCGGTTAGCGCCGGCGCAGGAAGTGGATGAACTCGTCGGCGACGCTGGTCTGCTCGACGAGTTCGTTGCCGGTCTGGCGCGCGAACGCCTGGAAGTCGCGCATCGAGCCGGGGTCGGTCGCCACCACCTTCAGCACCTCGCCGCTGTGCATCTCGGCCAGCGCCTTCTTGGCCTTCAGGATGGGCAGCGGGCAGTTCAGGCCGCGGGTGTCGAGTTCTTTGGTGGCGTCCATGCGGGTCCTCGGTGAGCCGCGATTCTAGGCGGCCGCCGGGCGCGGCGGCAGGTCGACCCACTGCGGCGTGATGCCGCGCGCGGTCAGCCAGTCGGCCACCGCGTAGCCGGTGCCGGCGCGCCAGCACTTGATGTCCTCGGGCCGGTACAGCCGGTACTCGGCGAGCTCGGGCGAGAGCACGATCTCGCCGCGCGCGACCGCGTGGTACGCGATGATGATCTGGTTCATGCGCTGGAAGTCGTAGACGCCGATCAGCTTCAGCGCATCGACCTTCAGGCTCGTCTCTTCGAGCACCTCGCGCGCGATGCCTTCCTCGGGCGTCTCGCCGGCCTCCATGAAGCCGGTGATCAGCGCGAACATCCGCCCCGGCCACGCCGCATTGCGCGCCAGCAGCACCTGGCCGTCGCGGTCGGCCATCTCGATCACCGCGGCGAGCACCGGCGTTGGGTTGTTCCAGTGCGTGTAGCCGCACGCCGGGCAGCGCAGGCGCGACTTCTCGCCGCCGTCTTCCATCTGCGCGAGCAGCTGCAGCGGGGTCGCGCAGGTCGGGCAGAAGTTGAACGCGGTGCTCATGCGGGAAACACACCGGTCGACAGATAGCGATCGCCGCGGTCGCAGACGACGAACACGATCGTCGCGTTCTCGACCTGCTTCGCGATCTGCAGCGCGACCCAGCACGCGCCGGCCGCCGAGATGCCGGCGAACAGGCCTTCCTCGCGCGCCAGGCGCCGCGCCATCTCTTCGGCATCGGCCTGGCTGACGTAGACCATCTCGTCGACGACGGTCGGGTCGTAGATCTTCGGCAGGTAGGCCTCGGGCCACTTGCGGATGCCCGGGATGCGCGAGCCTTCGCTCGGCTGCGCGCCGATCACGCGCACGCTCTTGCCCTGCTCCTTCAGATAGCGCGAGACGCCGGTGATCGTGCCGGTCGTGCCCATCGCGCTGACGAAGTGCGTGACGCGGCCCTTGGTGTCGCGCCAGATCTCGGGGCCGGTGGTCTCGTAGTGGATGCGCGGGTTGTCGGCATTCGCGAACTGATCGAGCACGCGGCCCTTGCCGTCCTTCTGCATCTGCTCGGCCAGGTCGCGCGCGTACTCCATGCCGCCGGAGCGCGGCGTCAGGATCAGCTCGGCGCCGAACGCCTTCATCGTCTGCGCGCGCTCGACCGACAGGTCCTCCGGCATGATCAGCAGCATGCGGTAGCCGCGGATCGCCGCGGCCATCGCCAGCGCGATGCCGGTGTTGCCCGAGGTCGCCTCGATCAGCGTGTCGCCGGGGCGGATGTCGCCGCGCTCTTCGGCGCGCCGGATCATGCTGATCGCCGGGCGGTCCTTCACCGAGCCGGCCGGGTTGTTGCCCTCGAGCTTGCCGAGGATCACGTTGTTGCGCTGCTCGTTGTCGAGGCCGGGCAGGCG
>DATMIN010000043.1:0-5436 GCA_035554275.1 Burkholderiaceae bacterium | reverse complement strand
ACGAGCGCGTGCTGCGCGCGGTGCAGATCGCGCTGGACGAGAAGCTCGTCAAGCCGATCCTGATCGGCCGCCCGGCGGTGATCGCGATGCGCATCGAGCGCGCCGGGCTGCGCCTTTCGGCCGGGCGCGACTTCGAGGTCGTGAACCCGGAAGACGATTCGCGCTTTCGCCACTACTGGGAGACGTACTACCAACTCAACGCGCGCAACGGCGTGACACCCGACATGGCGAAGGCCGTGGTGCGGCGCTCGAACACGACGATCGCCGCGCTGATGATCCACCTCGGCGACGCCGACGGCATGCTGTGCGGCCTGGTCGGCCGCTTCGACGGGCACCTTGCGCACATCGACGAGATCGTCGGCCGGCGCCGTGACGCGCCGGTCTACGCGACGCTGAACGCGCTGATGCTGCCCAAGCACACGCTGTTCGTCACCGACGCCTACGTCAACGAGGACCCGAGCGCCGAAGAGCTCGCCGGGATCGCCGCGATGGCGGTCGACGCGATCCGCCATTTCGGCCTCGAGCCGCGCGTCGCGTTCCTGTCGCACTCGTCGTACGGCAGCAGCAAGCGGCCGGGCGCGCTGAAGATGCGGCGCGCGCGCGACCTGTTCGTGCAGCACATGCCCGACGTGCCGGCCGACGGCGAGATGCAGGGCGACGCGGCGCTCGACGACAGCCTGCGCAACGCGCTGATGCCCGACACCACGCTGCACGGCACCGCGAACCTGCTGGTGCTGCCGAACCTCGACGCCGCCAACATCCTCTACAACGTGCTGAAGATGACCGGCGGCCAGGGCGTGACGGTCGGGCCGATCCTGCTCGGCGGGCGCGCGCCGGCCCACATCCTGACACCGGCGGCGACGGTGCGGCGCGTCGTCAACATGACGGCGCTGACGGTCGCGCACGCCGGCGCGCTGACGCAGCGCGCGGGCACCGGCAGTGACCCCTAGCATGAAGACTCGACGCCACTGCGCTTGATCACTAGATTCATGCGGCCAGCCAAGGGAGTCTGCGCATGAAGAGCCTCCGTCGCCGCGTCGTCGCCGCCACCAGCATCGCACTGATCGGGCTTGCCGGCGCGGCCCACGCTGATCCTGTGTACCTCGGGCCTACGCCGTACCTGAGTTTCGCCGACAGTCCGTTCTTCGGCGGCAGCCACAGCTACTTCTACCTTGAAACCTTCGAGGACCACCTGCTCAATACACCGGGCGTTAGCGCCAGCGGCGCTGGCGTTACCAGCGTGGTGTTCGGCCCGAGCATTCACGACTCCGTCGACGCCGACGACGGCGCGATCGACGGCAGCGGGCTGCTGGGCGATTCGTACTTCTCCGGCAGCGGATCGGCCGGAATCACGTTCACCTTCAGCGCCGCGACGCTCGGCGCATTGCCCACCGACGTCGGCATCGTCTGGACCGACGGGGGAGCCGGCACCCCGGTCACGTTCGCGG
The DNA here is from genome assembly GCA_035554275.1 of Burkholderiaceae bacterium. Taxonomy (GTDB): domain Bacteria; phylum Pseudomonadota; class Gammaproteobacteria; order Burkholderiales; family Burkholderiaceae_C; genus LMDS01. Next base: position 3,988 of record DATMIN010000043.1, on the reverse strand, counting down.
CCTACGGCTCGGGCGGCGAATTGCTCTTCACGAAGACCGAAAGCGGCTTCGCCGACAACTCGAACAACGGCGAAACCGCGGAAGACCGCTTCTTCGGTGCCACCAACGCCGCCGGCGTCTCGTCGATCTTCATCAGCAACAGCAGTGGCGGCATCGAGGTCGATCATCTCCAGTACGGGGCGACGACCGCCGCCGCCGTTCCAGAACCCGAGACCTACGCGCTGATGCTGGCCGGCCTGGTTGCCGGCTCGTGGCTGGCGCGCCGCCGGCGCACATCCTGACGTCGGCGGCAACGGTGCGGCGCGTCGTCAACATGACGGCGCTGACGGTCGCGCACGCCGGCGCGCTCGAGCGCCCGGCCGCCGCGGCCTGAACGCCGCGGGGCTCGCCGCGCTCAGTTCGCGAGCTCGCGCCAGGACGAGCGGCGCAGCGAGGCCGAAGACGTGAACAGCGCGCTGTTCGGCGGGCGCACCGTGGCCTTGCTCGTGACGTCCCACTGGATGACCTTCAGCGCGGTGCCGATCTTCACGAGGTTCAGGCCGGCCGTCATGAAGCCGCTGTCGAAAGCGTCAGAGATCGAGCCGTTGGTGATGTCGAAGAAGTACAGCTCCGACGTGCCGCCCGGGTTGCAGGCCGACGCCGCCGGCGTGTTCGTCGCGACCGCGAGCAGCCTGGCCGACTGCTGCATGTCGACGTTGACACGCTCGCCAGCGCTCAAAGAGAAATCCATGTACCAGCCTGACTTCTGGTTCCAGTCGAGCGCGTTCAGCGTCGTCACGCGGCGCGTCGTCACACCCGCGATCACCGTGCTCGCCATCGTCTGCTGCACCATCGCGGCGTTGTCGCGCAGCACGCCGAGGCCGGTGGCGGTCAGGTCGTCCTTCAGCACGTAGACCGACTGCAGCGTCGAGTCGCCGACATCGGTCGCGCCGAGGTAGCGACCGGTGGCGAACGCCACGGTCGGCACCGTGCCCGTGCCGACCGCCACCTTGGTCAGCTGCGGCCGCACCGTGACCGGCTGCGCGGCGCCGCCCGGCGTCAGCGCCTGGCCGAGGCGCAGCGCCTCGTTGCCGGCCGGCAGCACGTTGTCGTCGGCATCGAAGCGCCACAGGTTGCCGAGCATGTCGCCGCCGTACAGGCGCTTGGCGGTGTTGTCGGTGTCGGCATCGACCCAGGCGCTGATCTTCGCCAGGTTGCTCGGCGTGGCGGTGCTGCCGGCGGCGGTGGTGCCGCTGGTGTAGGTCGGCAGGTTCGCGAGACTCGCGCCGGTGATCGCGTTGCGCACGTACAGGTGGCCGTTGCCGTCGCCCGGGCTGACGTTGTTGTAGCCCGAGGTGAACGCGACGACCCACGCGCCGGCCTTGTTCTTCGTGATCACCGGGTTGCCGTAGCTCAGGCCGAGATCGGCCTCGTTGGCGCTCGACAGCTCCCACAGCGCCTTCGGGTTCGCCGGGTCGGTAACGTCGAGCGCGTAGTAGCCGCGCCCGCCGGCGTTCAGGCCGCCGACGAGCACGGTGCGCCAGTTCGTGCCGTCGTAGACATCGCCGACGACCGGCGTGCCGTCGACGAAGTAGCGGTGGCCGTTGGCGTAGTCGGCATCGGCCAGCCGCCACAGGTTCGCCATCACCATGCTCGGCACGAAGGCCCAGAGTTCGGCACCGGTGCTGGCGCTGAACGCGTGCAGCATGCCGTCGTTGGCCGCCAGGTAGACGACGCCGACGCGGCTCGCGGTCGATGCCTTGAAGCTGCTGTAGCCGGCGTCGGTGTAGCGGAACGACGAGGCCTTGACGTAGACCGGCGCGGCGTTGATCACGTCGCCGAGCGGCGTGTCGACACGCGGGCGGAACAGCCGCGCCGTGCCGGCGTTGGCGACGATGTCTTCGTACTCGGTGCGCCCGCGCAGGTAGTTGACGACGTTGCCGCCGTCGTTCGCGCTGGTCTGCATCGCCGCGCCCTGCGCGACCAGCGCCGCGCACTGCGAGAGCTTGTACGCGCCGGTCTGGCACAGGTTGACGAACGGCGCGCCCTTGCCGGCCGCGGACAGGTTCGCGTACGTGAAGCTCGAGAGCTGCGTGCCGCTGCCCGAACCGTTGAAGAAGTAGATGTTGCGCGTGTCGGTCGAGGCCGCGACCTGCGCCTTCAGCGTGTCCTTCGCCTCCCAGCTCGCGGTGGTCGAGACGGCGCCGGTGGCGGTGTCGATCGTCAGCGCCTTCAGGTTGCCCTGCCACAGCACGGTCGTGTACTGCGCGAGGAAGACGGCGTTGTCGCCGGCCACCGGCTGCTGCGAGCTGGTCGCCGCCGCCGCGCCCGAGCCGGTGGTGCTCGAGATGCTGTCGAGCGCGTTGCTCAGGCCGGTGACGAGATCGGCCGGGCTCGCGGCGCTGTAGTAGCGGCCGTGGCCGTTGACCGCGGCGTGCCAGAGATCGTCGGCGCGCGTCACGACGGTCGCGCCGGTGCTCGTAACGTTCGGGTTCGGCCACGGGATCGTGCCCTGCTTGAGCTTGTAGAAATCGCCGCTGGTCGCGGTCTCGTAGTCGGGGCGGAACGCGAGCTGCCCGGCCACGCCGAGGCCGACCGCGAACGTCGTCATGTGCTGGTGGCCCGCGGTGTCGTTGCCGCTCGGCTTGACGTCGTTGGCGCACACGTCCTGCCCCGCGATCGCGCCGACGCACCCGCCGACGCCGGGCGTGCCGGTGCGCAGGTCGGTCTGGTAGAAGTACATCGCGATGTCGGCGAGCGAGTTCGCCACGCCGCTGCCGCCGGTGACCCAGTTGCTGCCCTGCGTCTTGCCGTCGTCGAGCAGCGGGCGCGGCGTGCTGCCGCCGTCCTGGTTGCCGATCGCACTGCTGCCGTCAAGCTGCGTCGGCGCGTAGTTGCTGCGCAGGTTCGGCTCGTCGGTGAGGTTCCAATAGCCGTCGGTCGTCATGATCGCGTAGTTGCGCTGGCAGGAGTACTGCAGCGGGTCCTGCCCCGAGCCGAGCGCGCTGCCGTCGAGCTTGCGGTTGCCGAAGTACTTGCCGATCTTCTCGAGGCCGGGGCGCAGCGGCGTGTAGCCGTTGGTCGGCGCGGCGTAGAGCTTGGCGTAGAAGTCGCTCTTCTGCGTGCCGGAGTCGAAGTCCTTGATCGGCAGGAAGCCGGTGCTGGAGGTGTACGAGTTGCTGCTGATCGCCGAGTAGCCGACGCGGAAGCGCGCCGCGTCGATGCCGTTGATCGCGCGCCCGACCGAGGCGCGCATCGCCAGCATCCGCGTGCGATAGAACGAATACCAGTTCGCGTAGTTGGTCTTCTGCGCCGCCGTCCAGCCGCTCGACGAGGTGACGACGCTCCACTTCGTCCAGTCGTAGCCGCTGCCGCAAGCGGGCACGGCCGGGTTCGTGGCGGTGTAGGTGGCGTAATAGAAGTGCGCGTTCTTCGGGTTGCTGCTCTGCACCTGCGTGCTCGGCGTGGTGAGGTTGCCGACCACGCTCAGGTTCGTCGTGCCGCCCGACTGCTTGTAGCCATCGTCGTACGCGGCGGTGAAGCTGGCGTCGGGGAACGGCGTGCCGCTCGCCTGCAGCGGCGCGAGGTACACGCTCGCCGGGTTGTAGAAGATCGAGTTCGTGCCCGAGTGGCCGAAGCACAGGTTGGCGTAGTTCGCGCTGTCGGGCAGGTAGTCGTAGCCCATGCTGCCCGAATCGTCGAGCACGAACATCAGGTTGGCGCGCACGCTCGACGTGCCCTGCGTGGCGAGCGGCTGGTTCGACAGGTCGGCGTTGCCCGCGCGCGCGCTGCCCGCCGCGATGACGAGCAGGGCACCGGCGAAGGTGCGGATCGAAAGGCATGGACGAGGGGTCATGTGGGGGCTCGCGGCTCGGGGCTCAGGGCCTCAGAAGTGCACCAGGGTCTCGGTGAAGCTGACCGCGTTGCGGCCGCCGACCGTGCGCACGACGATGCGGAAGTACGGGTTGGTCGTGGTCTGCGTGAAGCCGCCCGGCGCGCTGTAGTCGGG
>DATMIN010000042.1:0-4771 GCA_035554275.1 Burkholderiaceae bacterium | reverse complement strand
GATGAAGCTCGAATTCAGGCTGCGGTTGCGCTTGGCAATCACCACGCCTTCAAACGCCTGCAGCCGCTTGCGCGTGCCTTCGACGACCTTGACGCTGACGATCACGGTGTCGCCCGGCGCGAACACCGGAATGGTCTTGTTCAGGCGCGAGATTTCCTCGTGCTCGAGGGTCTGGATCAGATCCATGGGTTTTCTCCAAGTGATCGTGCCGCCGCGTCGTTGCTGGACGTCATTCTCGAATTTGGGGCGCTGTCGCCGGTCGACGCCCGAAGCGTTCAAGATTCGGGCATCGACCCGGCCGCACCCGGCGGGGCAGAGGATCGAAAAGCCTTTGATTATCACACAAGGCTGGCCAGGTACGCCTCATCGGCGGCGCTCAACCGCCCTTGCGCGCGAGCCGCGGCCAGCAGGTCGGGGCGGCGCCGCGCCGTCAGCGCCAGCGACTGCTCGCGCCGCCAGCGCGCAATGTCGGCATGGTGGCCCGACAGCAGCACCTCGGGCACCGCGTCGCTGCCCGGGCGGCCGGTGCCGCCGGCGGCGAGCACCTCGGGCCGGCTGTAGTGCGGGCAGTCGAGCAGGCCGTCGGAGAAGCTGTCCTGCTGGTGCGAGCCGGCGTCGCCGAGCACGCCCTGCTGCAGCCGCGCCACCGCGTCGAGCAGCGCCAGCGCCGGCAGTTCGCCGCCCGACAGCACGAAGTCGCCGAGGCTCAGCTCGACGTCGACGTGGCGATCGACGAAGCGCTGGTCGATGCCCTCGTAGCGCCCGCACAGCAGGATCGCCCCCGGCCCGGCCGCGAACTCGTCGACGATCGCCTGGTCGAGGCGCCGGCCGGTCGGCGTGAAGTGCAGCAGCGGCGTGCTCGCGCCATCGGCACGCACCGCGGCGAGGGCGCGCTCGAGCGGCTCGGCGAGCATCACCATGCCGGGGCCGCCGCCGTACGGGCGATCGTCGACGCGCCGGTAGGCGTTGTCGGCGAAGTCACGCAGCGGCCACAGGCGCACGTCGACCTGCCCCGAGCCGAACGCGCGCCGCGTGATGCCCTGCGTCAGGTGCGGCGCGAAGAGTTCGGGGAACAGCGTGATGACGTCGAAGCGCATGGCGTCGGGGCGCTCAGTAGTCGAGGCCCCAGTCGACGGTGATCAGCTTGCGCGCCAGGCTCACGTCGTCGACGTAGGCGGCGACGAACGGGATCAGGCGCTCCTCGGCGCCCTCGCCCACCGGCATCACGCGCAGCACGCTGTGCGGGCCGGTGTCGATCAGCCCGGCCACAGTGCCGAGCGTGACGGCCTCGCGGTTCACAACGGTCAGGCCGATCAAGTCGACCCAGTAGAACTCGTCCGGCCCGGCGGTCGGGAAGCTCGAACGGCCAACGAACACGCGCGTACCGCGCAGCGCTTCGGCGCCGGCGCGGTCTTCGACGCCCTGCGCCAGCGCGACGACCACGTCGCCGTGCTCCTTGGCCTGCGTGATCTTCAGCAGCGACGGCAGCGGCGCGACGCCGGGGCGCGGCGCGACGGCCTTCTCGGACGGCAGCAGGAACCAGCGCTTCGAGGAAAACAGCGCCTGCGGGTCGGCGGCGAACGGCTGGACCTTGAGCCAGCCCTTCACGCCCCAGGCGTCGACGATGCGACCGACCTCGATCGCATCCGCCGGCCACGCCGGATCGGCGCCCGGCGGGCTGGCGGGCGGCACCGCATCGCTCACGACGCGCGCCCAACCTGCCGAGCCGAGCGGCCGCTCAGGCCGCGGCCTTGGCCTGCGCGACCAGGCGCTGCACCGTCGGCGACAGTTGCGCGCCGGTGCTGGCCCAGTGCTCGATACGGTCGAACGCGACGCGCAGCGGCTGCTCGCCGCCCGACGCCACCGGGTTGTAGAAGCCGACGCGCTCGATGAAGCGGCCGTCGCGGCGGGTGCGCGAATCGGCGACGACGATATTGAAGAACGGGCGCTTCTTGGCGCCGCCGCGGGAGAGTCGAATCACGACCATGATGGTTCCTTCAGGTGTACAAAGAATCCACCGCACCGGGACACCGCGCCCGGGCCGAAGGCTCGGGTCGCGCAGGGCAGGCAGATCGGGACCGCTCGTTGCTGTAGATACGCCAGCCCCTTTGGGCGGGCCACCAACGAAACCGCGCATTATAAACTCGTCGCCCAATCCCACGGAGGATTCATGAGCCAGCCCGAGATGCTGATCCGGCCGAGCCTGCCCGCCGACCTGCCCGCGATCACCGCGATCTACCGCTGGAACGTGCTGAACGGCACCGGCACGTTCGAGATCGACGCCCCCGACGAAGCCGAGATGTCGCGCCGCCGCGACGACGTGCTGGCCAGGGGCTGGCCCTGGCTCGTCGTCGAGCTCGCCGGCGCGGTCGTCGGCTACGGCTATGCCAACGTGTTCCGGCCGCGGCCGGCCTACCGCTACTGCGTCGAGGATTCGATCTACCTCGCGCCCAACGCGCAGCGCCGCGGCCTCGGCCGGCTGCTGCTGGCCGAGCTGATCGGCCGCTGCGGGGCGGCCGGTGCGCGCCAGATGCTCGCGGTGATCGGCGACTCGGCCAACGGCGGTTCGATCGGCGTGCATCGCGCGCTCGGCTTCGAGCACACTGGCGTGATGAAGGCCGCGGGCTGGAAGTTCGAGCGCTGGCTCGACGTCGTCGTGATGCAGAAGGCGCTCGGCACCGGCGCAGGCACTCCGCCGGCGACCGGCACGCCCTGATGGCGACGGGCGCCGCCCCGAAGTCGAAGACGCTCGCCACCTGGATCGCGCTGCTCGGCGGCACGGTCGGGCTGCACCGCTTCTACCTGCACGGCTTTCGCGACGTGCTCGGCTGGCTGTTCGTGTGGCCGAGCCTGGTCGGCCTGTACGGCGTGCAGCGCATGCGCCACCTTGGCGCCGACGACCACCTCGCGTGGCTGCTGATCCCGCTGCTCGGCGTGATGCTGTCGATCGCGATGCTGAGCGCGATCGTCTACGGCCTCACGCCCGACGAGCGCTGGAACGCGCGCTTCAACGCCGACGGCCCGCCGCAGCAGATGAACTGGGCCACCGTGATCGGCGTGGTTGCCGCGCTGATCATCGGCGGCATCGTGCTGATGGCCACGATCGCGTTCAGCGCGCAGCGCTACTTCGAGTACCAAGCCGAGACGCATCAAGGCAAGGCGACCAGCCCGATCCAGTAGAACAGCGCCGCGACCAGCGCCGACGCCGGGATCGTGAAGATCCACGCCCACACGATCGTGCCCGCGACGCCCCAGCGCACCGCCGAGGCGCGCTGCACCGAGCCGACGCCGACGATCGCGCCGGTGATCGTGTGCGTCGTCGAGACGGGCACGCCCAGCGCGGTGGCGAGAAACAGCGTGATCGCGCCACCGGCCTCGGCGCAGAAGCCGCCGACCGGCTTGAGCTTGGTGATCTTCTGCCCCATCGTCTTGACGATGCGCCAGCCGCCGAACATCGTGCCCGCGCCGATCGCGAGGTAGCAGCACCAGATCACCCAGCTCGGCGGCAGCGAGTCGCTCGCGCTGCTGTAGCCGCTCGCGATCAGCAGCATCCAGATGATGCCGATCGTCTTCTGCGCGTCGTTGCCGCCGTGGCCGAGGCTGTACAGCCCGGCCGAGACGAGTTGCAGGCGGCGAAACACGTTGTCGACGCGCAGCGGCGAGGTGCGCCGGCACAGGTTCGCGACCAGCACCATCAGCAGCGAGCCAAGCAGGAAGCCGAGCAGCGGCGACAGGAAGATGAACAGCACCGTCTTCCAGATGCCCGCCGCGATCAACGAGCCGGCGCCGGCCTTGGCGATCACCGCGCCGACAATGCCGCCGATCAGCGCGTGCGACGAGCTCGACGGGATGCCCCACCACCACGTGATCAGGTTCCAGAAGATCGCCCCGATCAGCGCGCCGAACACCACGTGGTGGTCGACCACGCCCGGCACCACGATCCCTTTGCCGACGGTGGCGGCGACGTTGAGGTGGAAGATCAGAACCGCCAGCACGTTGAAGAACGCCGCGAAGATGATCGCTTGCTGCGGCTTGAGCACGCCGGTCGAGACGACGGTGGCGATCGCGTTCGCCGCGTCGTGGAAGCCGTTCATGAAGTCGAACGCGATCGCCAGCACCACCAGCAGTGCGACGACCCAGAACGCCGACATCAGGAGTTTTCGAGGACGACGCCCTCGATCAGGTTCGCCACGTCCTCGCAGCGGTCCGAGATCGATTCGAGCAGTTCGTAGATCGCCTTGAGCTTGATCAGCTCGCGCACGTCGGTCTCCTCGCGGAACAGGCGCGACATTGCCGAGCGCATCACGCGGTCGGCGTCGGACTCGAGGCGGTCGATCTCCTCGCAGGTCTTGATCGCGGCCTCGGCCACCTCGACCTGGCTGATCCGGCCGAGCAGCGAGACCGCGTGCTGCACCCGCTCGCAGCACTTCGCGCTCAGGTCGCCCAGGCGCAGCACATCGTCGGTCATCGCGCGCACGTCGTACAGCGACATCGTCTCGGTCGCGTCCTGCAGCAGATCGAGGATGTCGTCCATCGCGTTGATCAGGCCGTGGATCTGCTCGCGGTCGATCGGCGTGATGAAGGTCTTGTGCAGCAGGCGATTGACTTCTGCCGTCACACGATCCGCGGCACGTTCGGCGCTGCCGACCTCGGTGGCGTATTTTTCGCGCAGGTCGGTGTCGGCGTAGTTCTTGATCATCGCGAGGAACGCCTTCGCGCCCTCGGCGATGCGCTCGCCATGCTCGTTGAACATCTCGAAGAAGTTGCCCTC
>DATMIN010000041.1:0-7391 GCA_035554275.1 Burkholderiaceae bacterium | reverse complement strand
CGGCGTCCGACGACTTCAGCATCGCCACCGAGCACCAGCTCGGCGCCGAGATCATGCGCGAGATCCGCGCCGACCCCGACTACCTCGACGACCCGGTGCTGCTCGAATACCTGCAGACGCTTTGGCAGCCGCTGGTGGCGCAGGCGCGGGTGCGCGGCAACCTCACCACCGACATCGATCAGCGCCTCGCGTGGGAGCCGTTCCTGGTGCGCGACAAGGAGGTCAACGCGTTCGCGCTGCCCGGCGGCTACGTCGGCGTGAACCTCGGCCTGATCGCGATCACCAACACGCGCGACGAACTCGCCTCGGTGCTCGCGCACGAGATGAGCCACATCACGCAGCGCCATATCGCGCGCAGCATCGGCAACGCGCGGCGCCAGACGCTGCTCAGCCTGGCTGGCATGCTGGCCGGGCTGGTGGTCGCGAGCAAGGCCGGCAACAGCAGCATCGACGCGGCCAACGCGGCGGTCGTCGGCAGCCAGGCGCTGGCGGTGCAGGGCCAGCTCAATTTCTCGCGCGACATGGAGCGCGAGGCCGACCGCGTCGGCTGGCAGGTGATGACGGGCGCCGGCTTCGCACCGAGCGGCATGGCGACGATGTTCGAGAAGATGGACCAGTCGCAGCGCCTCAACGATTTCGGCGGCTACCCGTACCTGCGCAGCCACCCGCTGACGAGCGAGCGCATCGGCGAGGCGCGCTCGCGCATGGGCACCGCGCCGCCGGCGCTGCCGGTCAGCGTGCTCGAGCACACCGCGGCGCAGGCGCGGGCGCGCGTGATGATGGACGCGCGCTTCGACGCGCTGCGCCGCTGGCAGGCGCTCGACGGCGACAAGCTCGCCAGCACGCCGGGCGACAAGCTGCTCAACGCCTACTCGAGCGCGCTCGCGTCGACGCTGCTGCGCGACTGGGCGCGCGCCGACGCGTCGATCGCGGTGGCGGCGGCGCTGGTGCGAAGCAACGCGCGCGCCGAGCGCGACGGGTCTTCAGGCGACGCTCGTGCCGAGCGCGTCGGATCTTCAGGCGACGCTCGTGCCGAGCGTGCGGTCGCACTGCTCGACGTGCAGTCGAAGCTGGCGCGTGGCGATGTCGCGCACGCGGTCAGCGCGCTCGCGCCGTACGCGGCCGAGCCGTCGCGGCCGGTGCTGCTGCTCGCCACGCAGGCCACCCTCGCGAGCACGCCGCCGAGCGCGCCCGACAACCCGGCCGTGAAGCAGCGCGCCGAGCAGCTGCGCACCTGGGTCGCGACGAACCCGAACGACTCGCTCGCGTGGACGGCGCTCGGCCAGGTCGAGGAGCGCCTCGGCCAGCCGCTGCGCGCGCTGCGCGCCGATGCCGAGTCGCGCGTCGCCCTCGGCGACCTGACCGGCGCGGTCGATCGGCTGCAGGCCGGCCAGCGCCGCGCGCGCAGCGGCGGCGCGGTCGACTTCATCGACGTGTCGGTGATCGACGCGCGGCTGCGCGATGTCGAGGGCCAGATCCGCCAGCGCAAGGCCGACGAGAAGTCGCCGCGCTGACTGTGACGTTCAGGCGCGGCGCGCCGCTCAGCGCGCGAACAGCCGCTCGATCGCGACGTCGATCACCATCCCGCACAGGCTGTACAGCAGCGAGCCGATCAGCGCCGCGACGAAGCCGGCGACGTGAAAGCCGTCGAGCAGCTGCGCCGCGAAATAGAACATCAGCGCGTTGATCACGAACAGGAACAGGCCGAGCGTGAGCACCGTGACCGGCAGCGTCAGCAGCACCAGGACCGGCCGCAGCAGCGTGTTCAACAGCCCGAGCACGAATGCCGCGATCATCGCGGCGCCGAAGCTCTGCACCGTGACGCCGGGATAGAGATAGGCCACCAGCAGCAGCGCGGCGGCGAGCAAGAGCCAGCGAACGATGAGCTTCATGGCCGGGAGAATACCGTGCCTGCCTCAGGGCCTCTCGATGCGGTAACGAATAAGAATCGTTCGCATTTGCGGTACAGTGTGAGCCGCGACGCACCGGACGTTCGTCGCCCTACCTACCACGCTGTATCGCCCATGACCCATTCCTCCTCGTTGTTGCCGCTCGGCGCGCTGTCGGCCGGCATGGGCCTGCTGGTGTCGGCGCCGGGCTTCGCACAGACCGCGGCGGCGAGCGGCGCCGCCAGCGCGGCCGAGCCTGCCGCCAGCGCCGCGCCGCCCGACCTCGTGCTCAAGCGCGTCACCGTCACCGAGCGCGCCGAGCGCGATGCGAACTCCGTGCGTGCCACCACGACCACGATCGGCAAGGGCCAGCAGGCGCTGCGCGACGTGCCGCAATCGGTCACCGTCGTGACCGAGAAGCTGATGGACGACCGCCGCGTCGACACGCTGAAGGAGGCGCTGCACCAGACAGCCGGCGTGACCTTCCTCGCGGCCGAGGGCGGCGAGGAAGACATCCGCCTGCGCGGCTTCTCGCTCGCCGCGAGCGGCGACATCTACGTCGACAGCCTGCGCGACCCGGCGTTCTACGAGCGCGACACGTTCTCGTTCGACCGCGTCGAGCTGCTGCGCGGCTCGGCCTCGATGCTGTTCGGCCGCGGCTCGACCGGCGGCGTCGTCAACCAGGTCAGCAAGCAGGCGTTTCTCGCCAACGCGAGCCAGGTCGAGTTCAGCCTCGGCAGCGGCAACTACATGCGCTTCACCGGCGACTTCAACGTCAAGACCAGCGACAGCGCCGCGCTGCGTCTGAATCTGATGACGACCAACGCATCGGGCGGCGGCGGCAACGACAAGCTCGACAAGCAGGGCCTGGCCGCGACCTACCGCTTCGGCATCGGCAGCGACGACGAGGTGTACGTCGCCGGCTACTACCTGCACAATAACAACGGCATCAACTACGGCCTGCCCTGGCTGCGCCGCGACAGCACCCAGCCGCTCTCGGCCAGCAACCCGGCCGGCGTGATTCCGGGCCTCGCGCCGAACACCTACTACGGCGCGGCGAGCGACTACAACGCCGGCGGCGCCGCGCACGCCACCGTCGGCTGGACGCACCGCTTCGCCGGCGGCGGCGAGCTGAAGAGCGCGATCCGCCAGGGCCGCTACGACCGCGACCAGCGCGCCAGCACCGTGCGCTTCTTCAACGCGACCGGCGAGAACAACCTGAGCGACGCGACGCTGCTGACGCGCGGCACCAACAACAAGGTGCAGGACATGAACACGACGTACGCGCAGAGCGACTACAGCAACGTGTTCGAGTGGCTCGGCCGCAAGCACGAGCTGCTCGCCGGCGTCGATCTCGCGCACGAGGTGTTCCACAACTACAACGTCGCCGCGCTGCCCGCCGGCGTGACGCTCGACAAGAACAATCCGCGCACGACGATCGGCACGCCCGACGACGGCACCGGCTGGGTCGACGAATCGCTGCGCATCAAGCGGCTCGCCGGCGCGTTCGACGCCAAGTCGGTCGGCGTCTATGCGCAGGACCTGGTGCAGGTCGCGCCGCACTGGAAGCTGCTCGGCGGGCTGCGCTGGGATTCGTTCAGCGGCGCCTACCAGACGTATCAGACGGCGAACGGCGGCGCCGCGCCGGTCGGCACCCAGCTCACCGACCGTGGCCGCACCGACAAGCTGTGGAGCAAGCGCTTCGGCGTGCTCTACCAGCCGAGCGACCGCGCGTCGTTCCACTTCTCGTACGGCACCTCGTTCAACACCTCGGGCGACACCTACCAGTACGACGACCAGACCCAGAACACGCCGCCCGAGGGCAGCGAGAACTACGAGCTCGGCGCCAAGCTCGAGGGCTTCGACGGCAAGCTCAGCACGCGGCTCGCGGCCTTCTACAGCATCAAGACGAACGAGCGCAACCGCGACCCCGACAGCGCCGCGACCGCCGCGCTGCTCTCCGGCCGGCGCCACGCCGCCGGCCTCGAGCTCGATGTGGCCGGCCGTCTCACGCCCGCGTGGGAGGTGTTCGGGTCGTACGCGTGGACGCCGGTCGCGCGCATCGATGTCGGCGCGCCCGGCTCGGTGCCGGGGGTCGGCGAAGGCGAGGGCACGCGCTCGTCGCTGACGCCGCGCCACAGCGGCACGATCTGGACGACCTACCAGCTCACGCCCGCGCTGCGCTTCGGCGGCGGGCTCAATGCGCGCAGCTCGCAGACGCCGAACCGGAATCCGGTCGGCATCGTCGCGAAGCGCTTCGTCACCGCCGACCTGCTCGCCGAGTACACGCTGAACGACGCGGTCGCGTTCAAGCTCAACGTCTCGAACCTGGCCGACAAGCTCTATGCCGATTCGCTCTACACCGGCCACTACGTGCCCGGCCCGGGCCGCTCGGTGCAGCTGACGATGACCGCGCGTTACTGACGAAGATGCTGCTGCACATCCGCCAGGTTCTCGACGCTGCCGAGCTGCACGATGCGCGCGCCGTGCTCGCGCGCGCCGCGTGGGTCGACGGCCGCGGCACCGCCGGCGTGCAGTCGGCGAACGCGAAGAACAACGAGCAGCTGCCGCCCGACGGCGCCGACACCGCCGCGCTGCAGCAGATCGTGCTCGGCGCGCTGAACCGGCACGCGCTGTTCTTCTCGGCGGCGCTGCCGCGGCGCGTGTTCCCGCCGCTGTTCAACCGCTACGCCGGCGCGCACAACGCGTTCGGCGACCACGTCGACAACGCGATCCGCTTCCTGCCCGGCGGCCGCGGCGACCGGCTGCGCACCGACCTGAGTGCGACGCTGTTCCTCAGCGACCCCGACAGCTACGACGGCGGCGAACTCGCGTTCGACGCCGGCGTCGCTGCGCAGCGCGTCAAGCTGCCGGCCGGCGACCTGCTGCTGTACCCGTCGACGCATGTGCACCGCGTCGAGCCGGTGACGCGCGGCGAGCGGCTGGCCAGCGTGTTCTGGATCGAGAGCATGGTGCGGCTGGCCGAGCAGCGCCGGCTGCTGTACGAGATGGACGCGCACCTGATGCGCCTGCGCGGCACGATCGGCGAGACCGACCCGGCCGTGATCGGCCTGACCGGCACGTACCACAACCTGTTGCGGCTGTGGGCCGATGCCTGACGCGCAGCGATCATCATTGACCCACCCCACCCAACCCACCGACAAGGAGACCGCGATGAACCGAACCCTGATCACCCTGTGCCTGGCGCTGGCCGCCGGCGCCGCCCACGCGCAGCACGCCGAGAAGTGCGAGCCGATCCCGAAAGAGGAGTGGAAGCCGCAGGCCGAGCTCGAGCGCAAGCTCACCAACGAAGGCTGGAAGATCAGCCGCGTGAAGATCACGAACGGCTGCTACGAGGTCTACGGCAAGAACGCGACCGGCAAGAACATGGAGACCTTCTTCCATCCGAAGACGTTCGAGATCGTCACCGCGCCGAAGTGACCGCGCGGTGAACGAAGACAGCGCCGCGACACCGACCGTCCGCGTCTGGGACCGGCCGGTGCGCGTGCTGCACTGGCTCTTGGTCGGCTCGGTCGCGCTGTCGGCGCTCGGGCTGGTCGCGCTGTTCGGCGTGCACCAGCCGGCCGGCTATGTGGCGCTCGGCGCGGTGTTTGTGCGCGTGACGTGGGGCGTGGTCGGCGGCCGCTACGCGCGCTTCGCGCAGTTCGTGCGCGGGCCGCGCGCGACGCTGCGCTACGCGCGCGCCGCGGCACTCGGCCGCGCGCCGCGCTTCGTCGGCCACAACCCGCTCGGCGGCTGGATGATCGTCGCGCTGATGGCGTGCATCGCTGCGCTCGCGCTGACCGGCTGGCTCTACACCACCGATGCGTTCTGGGGCGACGCGACCGTCGAATCGCTGCACCGCGCGCTCGCGTGGGCGCTGCTCGCGCTGGTCGTGCTGCACGTCGCCGGCGTCATCGCGACCGGCCTGAAGCAGCGCGAGAACCTCGTCGAATCGATGTGGACGGGCCGCAAGCGCGCGCCCTCGGGCGACGACATCGACTGACGCGCGCCGCGCGGCGCGCGCACGCACAGTGACGCAAGGCCACGACAAAGCGCATCTCACCTCGAAGAAATGCGCGTTTCTCCTGTGAAACTTCTTCTCTTTCCCCTATGCAGGCATTACCATCCGCTCCGCACGGTGCTATGGAGAAATGAGGGTCCACGCGGCTCTCGCCCATCCCGGGCACATCAACAACTCTTGATGGAGAGAATCAACATGGCAACTGCGAAGAAGGCTCCCGCGAAGAAGGCGGCAGCGAAGAAGGCCCCGGCCAAGAAGGCGGCGGTGAAGAAGGCGGCACCGGCCAAGAAGGCGGCGAAGAAGGCCGCACCGGCGAAGAAGGCGGCGCCGGCCAAGAAGCGCACGCCGAACGCGGCGTTCATGAAGGCGATGACGCCCAGCCCGGCGCTCGGCGCGATCATCGGCGCCAAGCCGGTGCCGCGCACCGAGGTGACGAAGAAGATCTGGGAGTACATCAAGGCCCACAAGCTTCAGGATCCGGCGAAGAAGACGATGATCAACGCCGACGCGAAGCTGAAAGAGATCTTCAAGAAGGCCCAGGTCTCGATGTTCGAGATGACCAAGCTGATCAACGGTCACCTGAGCTGATCGTTCCCTCGCGCCGCGGCGCGATGAAAAAAAGGCCGGTGCTCGCACCGGCCTTTTGCTTGGCGGCGCCGCCGCGCTGCGCCCCTCAACGCGGCGCCGGCACCTCGAACAACGCCGCCGCATTGCCCCACGCGACGCGCTGCGCCGTCTCTGGCGCCAGATCACCGAGCCAGCGCCGCGCCGCCGTCATCAGGCTTTCGTAGTCGCTCCAGCGCTCGTTGATCCACGTGTCCGAGCCGATCATGAAGCGCTCGGGGAACGCCGCGATCAGCGCCTTCCACTCCGCGCTCAGGTGGCCGTCGGCATCGGTCAGGCCGGGGCGGTACGACAGCTCGCCGAACAGCGTCGGGTGCTTCGCGAGCAGCGCGCGCACGCGTTCGACCGGCGCGCCGCCGATGCCGGTGTGGGCCCAGATCAGGCGCGCGCGCGGCGCGTGGCGCATCAGCCGCTCGATCGCGTCGTCGTCGACGTGGGCGAGCACCGCCAGGCCGCGCTCCTGCGCGAGCTGCATCAGGCGGCGCGCGACCGGCGCATCGGCGTTCGCGCTGTCGTAGAGGTGGAACTCGCCGAGGCCGCGGAACGCGCCGGCCTTCGTCCCGGTGGCGAGCTGCTGCTGCACCAGCTCGACGATCGACGCGTCGTTCGGCCAGCCCGCGTAGTCGGCGCGATTGCGGTACAGGCGCACGAACGGCACGACGGTGACACCGGCCGCCGCGGCCTGGGGCGCTGCGGCGAGCGCGAGCGTGCCGTCGTTCGGCCGGCTGTTCGCGACGATCGCGCGCACGCCGCTGCGCTGCATCCGCGCGAGCACGTCGTCGATCGGGAACACGGCCCGCGCCTCGACGTTGTAGTGCAGGTGCGCATCGAACAGCGGCCCGGCGTACGGCTCG
>DATMIN010000040.1:0-3592 GCA_035554275.1 Burkholderiaceae bacterium | reverse complement strand
GGCGATGATCACGCCGCGCACGAAGGCACTGGTCGTGATCAACCCGAACAACCCGACCGGCGCGCTGTACCCCGAAAGCGTGCTGCGCGAGATCGTCGAGGTCGCGCGCACGCACCAGCTGATCGTCTTCGCCGACGAGATCTACGACAAGACGCTGTACGACGGCAACGTGCACACCAGCATCTCGGCGCTCGCCGACGACGTGCTGTTCGTCACCGTCAACGGCCTGTCGAAGAACTACCGCTCGTGCGGCTACCGCGCCGGCTGGATGGTGGTCTCGGGCGAGAAACGTCATGCGAGCGACTACATCGAAGGCCTGAACATGCTGGCGTCGCTGCGCCTGTGCGCCAACACGCCGGGGCAGCTCGCAATCCAGACGGCGCTCGGCGGCTACCAGAGCATCAACGACCTGGTCGCGCCGAGCGGGCGCCTGTGCCGCCAGCGCGATCTCGCCTACCAGCTGCTGAGCGAGATTCCCGGCGTCAGCGTCGTCAAGCCGAAGGCCGCGCTGTACATGTTCCCGCGCCTCGACCCGAAGATCTATCCGATCGCCGACGACCAGCAGTTCGCCTACGACCTGCTCTCGGAGCAGAAGGTGCTGATCGTGCAGGGCACCGGCTTCAACTGGGCCGCGCCGGATCACTTCCGCATCGTGTTCCTGCCGAACTCCGACGACCTGACCGAGGCCATCGGCCGGATCGCGCGCTTTCTCGAGCACTACCGCAAGCGCCACTCGCACTGATCACATGAAGCCGATCCAAGTGGGCCTGATGGGCCTGGGCACCGTGGGCCGCGGCGTGTTCGAGGTGCTGCAGCGCAATCGCGAGGAGATCCGCCGCCGCGCCGGGCGCGACATCGCGCTGGCGATGGTGTCGCGGCGCGACGTGGCCGCGGCGCGCGCGCTCGTCGGCGATTCGGCGGTGGTCGTCGCCGACCCGCGCGAGATCATCGCCAACCCGCAGATCGACATCGTGATCGAGCTGATCGGCGGCACCGGCATCGCGCGCGCGCTGGTGCTCGAGGCGATCGCGGCCGGCAAGCACGTCGTCACCGCGAACAAGGCGCTGCTCGCGGTGCACGGCACCGAGATCTTCGCCGCGGCGCGCGAGCGCGGCGTGATGGTCGCGTTCGAGGCGGCGGTGGCCGGCGGCATTCCGATCATCAAGTCGCTGCGCGAGGGCCTGTCGGCGAACCGCATCGAGTGGATCGCCGGGATCATCAACGGCACGACCAACTTCATCCTGTCGGAGATGCGCGCCAAGGGGTTGCCGTTCGACACGGTGCTGAAGGAGGCACAGCGGCTGGGCTACGCCGAGGCCGACCCGAGCTTCGACATCGAGGGCGTCGACGCCGCGCACAAGGCGACGATCATGAGCGCGATCGCGTTCGGCATCCCGGTGCAGTTCGATCGCTGCTACGTCGAGGGCATCACGAAGCTCGACGCGGCCGACATCGGCTACGCCGAGCAGCTCGGCTACCGCATCAAACTGCTCGGCATCACCAAGCGGCGCACCGGGGTCGTGGAAGGTATCGAACTGCGCGTGCACCCGACGCTGGTGCCGGCCAAGCGCCTGATCGCGAACGTCGAAGGTGCGATGAACGCGGTGATGGTGCAGGGCGACGCCGTCGGCAGCACGCTGCATTACGGCAAGGGGGCGGGCGCCGAGCCAACCGCCTCGGCCGTGATCGCCGACCTCGTCGACGTGACGCGGCTGCACACCGCCGACCCCGACCACCGCGTGCCGCACCTCGCGTTCCAGCCCGGCGCGCTTCAGGACACGCCGATCCTGCCGATCGAACAGGTCGTGACGGCCTTCTACCTGCGCCTGCAGGTGGCCGACCAGGCCGGCGTGCTGGCGCGCATCACCGCGATCCTGGCCGACAGCGACATCTCGATCGAGGCGCTGCTGCAGCGCCCCGGCGCCGGCGGCGCGGTGAACGACGCCGGCGGCGACGCGCAGACCGACGTGATCATCCTGACCCACGACACCGTCGAGGGCCGCATGAATCAGGCGATCGCGAAGATGCAGGCGCTGCCGACGGTGCTGGCGCCGATCGTGCGCATCCGCAAGGAAGAGCTGAGTTGAAGTACCTCAGCACGCGCGGCGATCGCACCGAACGCGGCTTCTGCGAGATCCTGCTCGAAGGCCTGGCGCCCGACGGCGGGCTGTACCTGCCCGCGCACTACCCGCGCATCGAGCGCGCAACGCTCGCGCGCTGGCGGCGGCTGACGTACGCCGAACTGGCGTTCGAGATCCTGTCGCTGTACATCGACGACATTCCGCCGCCCGACCTGCGCGCGATCGTCGAGCGCACCTACACCGCGGCCGCGTTCGGCACGCCGCAGATCGTGCCGCTGCGCCCGCTCGAACCCGGCGTGTTCATCGAGGCGCTGTCGAACGGCCCGACGCTCGCGTTCAAGGACATCGCGATGCAGCTGCTCGGCCAGCTGTTCGAGTACGAGCTCGCGCGCCGCGGGCGGACGCTGAACATCCTCGGCGCCACGTCCGGCGACACCGGCAGCGCGGCCGAGTACGCGATGCGCGGCAAGGCCGGTGTCAACGTGTTCATGTTGTCGCCGAAGGGCCGGATGAGCCCGTTCCAGCAGGCGCAGATGTTCAGCCTGCAAGACCCGAACATCCACAACATCGCGATCGACGGCGTGTTCGACGACTGCCAGGACATCGTCAAAGCCGTCTCGAACGACCTCGCGTTCAAGCGCGCGCACCGCATCGGCACGGTCAACTCGATCAACTGGGCGCGGCTGCTGGCGCAGGTCGTCTACTACTTCGCCGGCTACTTCCAGGCGACGAAGGCCGACGACCAGACCGTGTCGTTCGCGGTCCCGTCGGGCAACTTCGGCAACATCTGCGCCGGCCACGTGGCGCGGATGATGGGCCTGCCGATCGAGCGGCTCGTGCTCGCGACCAACGAGAACGACGTGCTCGACGAGTTCTTCCGCACCGGCACCTACCGCGTGCGCGGCGCGGCCGAGACGCACGAGACCTCGAGCCCGTCGATGGACATCAGCAGGGCCTCGAACTTCGAGCGCTTCGTGTTCGACCTGGTCGGCCGCGACGCGGCGCGCACCCGCGCGCTGTTCGAAGGCGAGCTCGGCCGCCGCGGCGCCTTCAGCGTGCGCGCCGACGAGTTCGCGCGCATCGCAGCGCACGGCTTCGTCTCCGGCCGCAGCACGCACGCCGACCGGCTCGCGACGATCCGCAGCACGGCCGAGCGCTTCGGCGCGCTGGTCGATCCGCACACCGCCGACGGCCTGAAGGTCGCGCGCGAGCACCTCGTGGCGGGCGGCCCGATGATCGTGCTCGAGACCGCGCTGCCGGCCAAGTTCGCCGAGACGATCGTCGAGGCCGTGGGGAGCGAGCCGGATCGGCCGGCGGCGCTGCGCGGCATCGAGGCGCTGCCGCGGCGCGGCGTCGAGATGGCGGCCGACGCCGATCTCGTCAAGCGCTACATTGCCGAGCACGCCTGAGCGATGGACGCCCCGCGCGCCCCGCTGCTGACGCTCGACGAAGCGCTCGGGCGCCTGCTCGAGGCCGTCACGCCGCTGCCCGCGAGCGAGCACGAGCAACTG
>DATMIN010000039.1:0-9523 GCA_035554275.1 Burkholderiaceae bacterium | reverse complement strand
TTCACCGCTCCACCATCGTCAACGCCAACGCGATCGCCGGCGTGACGCGCGACTTTCGCGGCCGCGTGCTGGTCAAGCTGAAGTCGCGCAGCGAGACGCTGCCGGTCAGCGAGGCGCACACGCAACTGTTCCGGCAGATGTGAGCGATGAGGATCGTGCCGGCGGGCGTTCATGCGCTCCGGCCCCTGCTGCTGGCGCCGACGCTGCTCGCGGCCGCACTGTGGCCCGGCATCGCCGCCGCGCAGCCCGCGCCTGACGAGCCGGTGCGCTGCGCGACAGCGGCGCCGAACTATCGCTTCCTGCGCCACGCCGAGGACTGGCAGTCGCTGCGCGACAGCGCCTGTCGCAGCGACGCCTGGGACGCCTGGAAGCACATTGCGCTGGGTGCGAGTGGCGATCCGCGGCTGGCGCTCGGCGGCGATGCGCGGCTGGTGCTGATCAACGCGCGTTACCTCAGCTTCGGCAACGAAGGCGGCGACAACCACAACGTGCTGCTGCAGCGCTACCACGCGCACGCGAGCCTGCGCGTCTCGGGCGAGTTGCGCCTGTTCGCCGAGCTGAAGAGCAACCTCCAGAACGGGCGCGAACCCGGCCCGATCGGCACCGACGTCGATCGCCTCGACGTGCATCAGGCATTCGTCGATCTCGGTTCGGAGTCGACAGCGCTGCTGCGCATCGGGCGCCAGGAGTTCGTGTACGGCTCGGGGCGTCTGATCTTCCCGCGCAACGGCCCCAACGTGCGCGGCAACTTCGACGCCGTGCGCGCGACGACCCGTGTCGCCGACTGGCGCGCCGACGCCTTCGTGTTCCGCCCGGTCGCGATCGACCCGGGCCGTTTCGACGACAACATGGTCCGCGATCAGACCTACTGGGGCATCTACGCGACCGGCCCGCACCCTTGGGTCGCGCCCACACTGCTCGACCTGTACTACATCGGCGCGAAGCGCGACACGGCGCGCCTTCAGCAAGGCGCGGCCAGCGAGTTGCGCCACACGGTCGGTGCGCGGCTGTTCGGGCGCGTCGAGGCGTGGGACCACGACGACGAATTGAGCCTGCAGTGGGGACGCTTCGGCGCCGCTGCGGTCCGGGCCTGGGCGGTCGCCAGCGAAACCGGCTACACGTGGCACGGCCTGGAGCGGCACCCGCGCGCCTCGCTGCGCATCAACCTGGCCAGCGGCGACCGCGATCCACGCGATCCGGCCCTGCAGACCTTCCATTCGCTGTTTCCGCGCGGTGGCGCGGTCGACGAGGGCTTCAACGTCTCGCCCGCGAACATCGCGCACTTGCGGGCGGCACTGACCTTCGATCTCTCGCCGGCGGCACAGACCACGTTCGCCGCCAACTCGACCTGGCGCACGAGCCGCCGCGACGGCGTCTATGGGCCAGGTGGCGGGCTGATCCGCGCCGCGGCCGGCAGCGCCGCGCGCCATGTCGGCGACAGCATCAACGTGTACCTGCTCTGGACCATCGACCGCCACGCCAGCGTCGACCTCGGCCTCGGCTATTTCTGGAGCGGCCGATTCATCGCCGAGAGTGGGTCGAGGCGGAACATGGCCTACGTGACGCCGACGTTCTACTACCGGTTCTGACGCCTGCGAGCCGGGCCGTGCGCCGGCGCTGCCGGGAAGCGACGAGGCGGCCGTTCGCTTGGCGCGAACCGGGCCACGTGCCGAGGAGTCCGCGGTCTGACCTCGCCGGTGGGCGCGGCCCCAAGGATGGCGGTTGTGCGACGCCGGCGCGAAGTCCAGAATCCGCCGTCGCGGCGCGCCGCGGGGTGCGTGGCGGCTTCCAACCATTTCGATGGAGATGACCATGAACACGATTGCGTGCGCGGCCTCGCGTGGCCTGCTGCTGATCTCGTTGCTGGTGCTCGCGCCGACGGTGCGCGCCGACGTGGTGACCGACTGGAACCAGAAGGCGATTGAGATCCTGGTCGCGCAGCAGCTCGGCAATGCGGCAGCAGGCCCGCTGGCGCTGCTCCAGACCGCCGAGTTCGAAGCCGTCAACGCGATCACCCAGAAGTACCCGAAAGGCGCCAGCCCGACGCTGAAGGCGCCGCCGGGCGCATCGGTCGAGGCGGCGATCGCGGCGGTCAACCGCGCGGTGCTGCTGAAGGCCGCGCCGTCGCAGCAGGCCGCGACCGAAGCCGCCTACCAGGCGGCGCTCGCCGCGGTCGCCGACGGCAAGCCGAAGGCCGACGGCGTCGCGCTCGGCGAGCAGGCGGTGGCCGAGCTCGTCGCGCGGCGCGCGACGAAGGCGGCCGACATGGTCTATTACCGGCCCGTCACGAGCCCCGGCATGTACGTGCCGACGGTCGTGCCGGTCGCCGGCGACGCGGCGCCGGTGACGCTGTGCTGGGTGCTCGAGCGTGTCGACCAGTTCCGCCCCGGCCCGCCGCCCGACCTGAAGAGCGCCATCTGGGCACGCGACTACAACGAGGTCAAGGCGATGGGCGCGCGCACCGGCAGCCAGCGCACGCCCGAGCAGACCGAGATCGCGCGCTTCTGGACCACCACCGGCCCGGCCGTCTACTTCCCGCTCGCGCGCTCGCTGGCCGGCCAGCCGGGCCGCGAGGTCACGCGCAACGCGCGCTTCCTCGCCGTGTACGCCCAGGCCGGCGTCGACGCGATCGACGCGGTCTTCGATGCCAAGTACCGCTACCAGTTCTGGCGCCCGTTCACCGCGATCCGCAACGGCGACCAGGACGGCAACGACGCGACCGAGCGCGACCCGTCGTGGCTGCCGTTCATCGACACGCCGATGCACCCCGAGTACCCGTGCGCCCATTGCACCGCCGCCGGCGCGTACGGCGCGGTGCTGACGGCCGAGATCGGCAGCGGCCCGGCAGCGCGCCTGAGCGGCACCAGCCCGACGCTGCCCGGCGCGACGCGCTCGTGGGCCAGCGTCGCCGACTTCGTGCAGGAAGTGTCGAACGCGCGCATCTACGACGGCGTGCACTACCGCAACTCGGCCGAGGTCGGCGCGGCGCTCGGCAAGAAGGTCGGCGAGCTGGCGGTGGCCAAGCTGATGAACTGAGCGGATCCGACCTCAGGCGCGCGCCGGCAGTTGGGTGCTCATCACCTGCGTCGCGACCGCCCGGCCCTGCGCGATGCCGGCCTGCACCGCGTGGCGGAAGTGGTAGCCGACGCAGATGCGCGACAAGCCGATCTCGTCTTGTGCCTGCGAGAACGACGTGAAGCTGCGCGTCGGCCCGGGCAGCGAGACGCTCTGGTGCGTGAAGCTCGCGGCGTCGCCGCCGAAGACCGTCGCCAGCGCCACGCCGCCGGCCCCGGCCGAGGCTGAGTGCCCCGACGGGTAATCGGGGACCGGCGGACACACCGGGTCGAACGACGTCCACGTCGGGTCGCCGGCCGTCAGCGCGTTGCCGTCGCTGTCGCCGAGACGGATCGCGGTGATCGGGCGCCAGCGGCGGAAGAAGTACTTCGATTCCATGCATGCGGTGTACGCGTCCACCTGCGCGATCTCGATCAGTGCCAGCGCGCGCATCAGCTCCCAGCCGCGCATGCCGCGCGTCGCGGCGAGCTGCAGGGCGATCCGCATCCACGAATCCGGCGTGTTCTCGAGCCAGAACTTCGCCAGCTCCGATTGGTCGGCCGTGCGCGTCGAGCCGACGAGCGCACCGAGCGTCTTGACCTCGTTGTAGTCGGCCGCATACGCCGCGTCGGTGAGGGCGTGGGGCGCCTCGACGCGGTAATCGCCCGCCTGCGCGATCGAGAACGGCTGCATCGCAGTGCCCCAGTTCACCTCGGCGGCGAAGTCGAACGGTGGCGTGAAGCGGTAATCGCCCGCCGCAGTGCCTTCGACGAACGGGCCTTCGACATGGGCCAGGCCGTCGTTCGCGCGCGCGGCCAGCATCGCGGCCGCGCACGCTCGCCCGGTGGCGATGCCCTTCGGCTGCGAGCCGCCGCCGCGGATCGCCGCGATCGCGGCCGCGTATTCGGCGTCGAGCAGATCCGTCGCGAACGGCAGCTGGTTCAGCAGCACGTCGTGAACCGCCGTGGCCACCGCGGCGTCGGGGTTCGCGCCGGGGGCGGCGTCGGTGGGCAGGTAGCTCGCGTAGACCGGCGCGATCGCGTTCAGCGCGTTGTGCGCGGCCAGGAAGGCCATCGAGTAGATGCGCGCGCCAAAGTGCGGCGGCAGCCCCGGCGGCGGCGCGAGCGCGACCGCACGCAACGCGATGTCGGCCCATCGCGCGGGCGCCGCGGTGTTGAGCGTGCCGGCCGGCACGCCGAGCGCGGCGGCCTGCGGGCCGGCATCGCTGGTCGATGATCCGCCGCCGCCGCAGGCCGACAGCAGCAAGGCACTCGCGGGCAACAGGGTCGCACCGGTGCAGAAGGTTCGACGTGACAGGGGTCGGTCCATGGTCGTGTCTCTCTGAGCGTGATGGGGAGCGTCACGATCCGCCTGCGGCATGCGGCCCGCAATCGGCGTGCGACCAACGCGGCACGAGGCAGCCCGACTGCGCTTCGGCGGCGACGAACGCGGCGCGTCAGTGGCGCGAACGCGCATTTGTTCAAGCACTTTTCAAGCACATGTAGCAGCGGCGCTGGCGCGGCGGATCGCTCGCATTCGTGCCGGCGCCGGGCCGACTGGTCGGCGCCGGCGCGGATTCGTCGGATCGTGCTGTCGTCGTGACGAACCGGGCTCTATCTTGCTGCGGCCAACACCACAGCCACCGAGGAGGCCCACCATGACTTCGATCCACGCCCGAGGGTTCGCCAGGAACCGTCTCTACCTTCCGGCACTCGCCGCCTTCGCGATGACCGCCTGCGGCGGCGGTGGCAGCGTCGACAGCCCGACCGCGCAGGCGCTCGGCGCCGGCCAATCGGTCGAGCTCGTCTCGCACGGGCCGAACCTCGTGTCGCGCTGGCACGAGGTTGCGACCACGACGATCAACGTGCCCTCCACGCCGGCCGGCGCGACGCCCGAAGAGCGCGTCGGCGGCCCCGACATCGCGACGCTGCAGGTCGCCGTCTACGACACCGCGATGGCGATCGCCGGCACGCACCGCCCGTTCGCGACGACCCCAGTCGCGCCGGCCGCCGGCGCGTCGATGGAGGCCGCGATCAACGAGGCCGCGTACCGCGTGCTGCTCGGCCTGTTCCCGAGCCGCAGCGACAAGTACCAGGCGATGTACGACACCGAGATGGCGAAAATCCCTGCCGGGCCGGCGATGGCGCTCGGCATCGCGCTCGGCGCGGAGGTCGCCCGCGCGACCCTGGCGCTGCGCGCGAACGACGGCCGCAGCGTCGCGCTCGCGCCGTTCGTGCCGGGCACCACGCCGGGCGCCTTCCGCGGCGTGAACCCGGTCAACCGCCAGCAGCCGTACATCCGGCCGTTCGTGCTGCAAAGCGCCGACCAGTTCCGCCCCGGCCCGCCGCCGGCGCTGACGAGCGACCTGTACACGACCGACTTCAACGAAGTCAAGGCCTACGGCGGCACGGTCAGCGCGCTGCGCACGCCGGAGCAGCTCGAGATTGCGCGCTTCAACACCGAGTCGCCGGCGCAGCAGGCGCCGCGCAACCTGCGCCGCCTCGCGACCACCCAGGACGCGCTCGCCGACAACGCCCGCCTCCTGGCGATGCTGACGGTCGCGTACGCCGACGCGACGATCGCGTGCTTCGACGCCAAGTACACCTATCTCTTCTGGCGCCCGCAGACCGCCATCCCGCTCGCCGACTCCGACGCCAACCCCGCCACCGTGGCCGACCCGACGTGGACGCCGGTGCTGCCGACGCCGAATCATCCCGAGTACCCGGCCGCGCACGGCTGTGCGCTCGGGTCGATCGCCGAAACGCTGCGCGGCTTCCACGGCACCAAGAAGGTTGCGTTCGGGTGGGACAGCACGGTGACCGGCACGACGCGCCAATACGCGACGACGGACGACTTCGTGCGCGAAGCGTTGGACGCGCGCGTCTATGGCGGCATGCACTTCCGCAACTCGACCGAGACCGGTGCGCACATCGGGCGCAAGACCGCGCAGTGGATGATGCGCGACCACTTCGAGCCGAAGTGAAGCGGCGCTGAGTGCGCGCCGGCGGCCCGCGCCGCCGGCCGTTCGCGCCGCTCAGCCCCTCGGATACTTCGCGTTCGCGCGCTTCACGTAATCGTTGGTCCAGATCGCCGCGAGGTCGATCTTCGCGGCGGCGATCTCGGGGTCGATGCTGGCCAGGGCGCGGCGCGCGGTCTCGGCGCCGGCCTCGGGGAAGCTGCCGTCGGGCGAGAGCGCGCCCTTCGCGGCGAGGAACGCGTCGACGTAGACCGCGCGGTCGCCGAGCAGGTAGCTCTCGGGCACGGCCTTGATGATCTCGCTCGGGCCGGCCTGCTGGATCCACTTGTCGGCGCGCACGATCGCGTTGGCGAGCGCCTGCGCGGTGAGCGGGTTCTTGTCGAGGAAGCTCTGCGGCGCGTACACGCAGCCGGCCGGCATCGGCCCGCCGAAGACCTTGTCGGCCTCGGCCACATTGCGCGTGTCGGAGACGATCTTCAGGTCGCCGGAGCGCGCCAGCAGCGTGATCACCGGGTCGAGGTTGCTGATCGCGTCGATCTGGCCGGCGCGCATCGCCGCGACCGCGCCGCTGCCGGCGCCGACGCCGATGATCGAGACGTCGCCCGGCTTCAGCCCGGCCTTGCCGAGCACGAAGTTGGCGAGCACGTTGGTGCTCGAGCCCGGCGCGGTGACGCCGAGCTTCTTGCCCTTCAGCTCGGCCACGCTCTTGAAGTTCGGCATCGTCTTCGGGTTCACGCCGAGCACGATCTGCGGCGCGCGGCCCTGCAGCGCGAACGCGCGCAGCCGCTGGCCCTTCACCTGCATGTTGATCGTGTGCTCGAACGCGCCCGAGACCACGTCGGCGCTGCCGCCGATCATCGCCTGCAGCGCGCGCGAGCCGCCGGCGAAATCGGCGATGGTGATCTCGAGGCCCTCGTCCTTGAAGTAGCCCAGGCTCTCGGCGATCGTCAGCGGCAGGTAGTACAGCAGGTTCTTGCCGCCGACGGCGACCGTGAGCCTGGGCTTCTCGACGGCCTGGGCGAGCGCCAGCGCGGGCAGCGCGACGAGCGCGGCCCCGGCGGCTTTGATGAGACTGCGGCGTTGCATCAACACGCTCTCCGGAAGGTTCGAGATCGAATCTAGCGTGCGAGCGGCGCGCGCGACAGCGGGGAACACACTACGCGGAGTGGCCTTCGGGTCGACCCGTAGAATGAATTTCGATGAACCTGCCCCTGCTGCGGCGCGCCGCGTTGCCTGTCGTCGCGCGGTCGCTCGGCCTGCTCGCACTGTTGGCCGCGGGCGGCGCGCTCGCGCAGCAGCGCCCGGGTGCCGCGGCCGCGCTCGTGCCGGATGCGGCGGCGTCGGCGCCGATCTCGCTGTCGGCGCGCAAGGTCTACGAGCAGGCGCGCTCGCAGCTGCTGCAGATCCGCACCGTGCTGAAGGGCCGCGCGAGCCAGACGTCGGTGGGCTCGGGCTTCGTGGTCTCGCGCGAGGGCCACATCCTCACCAACTTCCACGTCGTCGCCGAGGCGGCGCTGAAGCCCGAGCGCCACGATCTCGTCTACGTCACCGCCGATGGCCGCGAGGCGCCGCTGCAGATCCTGCAGCTCGACGTGCTGCACGACCTGGCGCTGCTGAAGGCGGCTGATGCGGCCGCCAAGCCCGCGGCCGGCGTCGATGACGGCTCGAAGGGGCGCATCTTCGACGCGCTGGCGTTCCGCCCCGACGCGCAGCCGCTCGCGCAGGGCGAGCGCATCTACTCGCTCGGCAACCCGCTCGACGTCGGCTTCGTCGTCACCGAAGGCACCTACAACGGCCTGGTCAGGCGCAGCTTCTACCCGCAGATCTTCTTCGGCGGCGCGCTCAGCGCCGGCATGAGCGGCGGGCCGGCGCTCGACGAGCAGGGCCGCGTGGTCGGCATCAACGTCGCGCGGCGCGTCGACGGCGAGCAGGTCAGCTTCCTCGTGCCGGCGAGCTTCGCGGTCGCGCTGCTGGCGCGCGGGCGCGACGCGGCGCCGATCAAGAGCGCGGCCTACGGCGTCGTCACCGACCAGGTGATGCAGCATCAGGCGCTGCTGACCGAGCGCTTCATCCAGCAGGGCTGGAAGGCCGACACGCACCCGCGCTACACGGTGCCGGTGCCGATCGACCAGTTCATGCGCTGCTGGGGCAGCAGCCAGCCCTCGCGCACCGGCGGGCTCGACCTCGAGCGCTCCGACTGCGTGATGGACACGCGCATCTTCGTCGGCGACTACACCACCGGTTCGATCGGCGTGCGCCACGAGAGCTACGACGGCACGAAGCTCGGCGCCTTGCGTTTCGCCTCGCGCTACGCGGCGAGCTTCCGCAACGAGGGCTTCACGCGGCTGAGCTCCGAGCACCAGACCAAGCCGCAGTGCCAGGAAGACTATGTCGACCGCGGCGGCCTGCCGCTGCGCGCCGTGGTGTGCCTGCGCGCGTACAAGAAGCTGCCCGGGCTGTACGACCTGTCGGTGCTGGTGGCCACGCTCGACCAGCCGCGCGCCGGCGTGCAGGGCCGCTTCGACGTGCAGGGCCTGAACTTCGCGAACGCACAGAAGCTCGCGAAGCACTACCTCGAGGCCTACGGATGGACGCACCAGCCGTAGCCGACGCCGTCGCGCGCGCGCCGGTGCTCGGCGTGCTCGAGCTGCTCGAGCGCGATGGCCACACGCGCCAGTCGCTGCCGATCCACGCCTGGCCGTTGCGCATCGGCCGCGCGCTCGACAACGACGTGGTGCTGGCCGACCCGCACATCGCGCCGCATCACCTCGTGATCGAGGCCGGCGACGCCGGCCCGAGCCTGACGGTCGCCGACACGCGCAACGGCGTGCTGCTCGGCCGGCGGCGCCTGCGCAGCGGCGAGAGCGCGGCGCTCGATGCGGCCGGCGCGCCGATCGAGCTGACGCTCGGGCGCACGCCGCTGCGGCTGCGCCTGCCGGGCCACGCGCTCGCGCCCGAGCTGGCGCTCGCACCGGCCGGCTCGACGGCGCGGCGCGGCCTCGCGGTCGCGGCGGGCGCGCTGCTGCTGATCGGCAGCGTGCTGTTCGGCACCTACCTCGACAGCGACCCCGAGGCCTTCACCCGCGCCGCCGGCAGCGCGCTGCTCGGCGGCCTGGTCGGCGCGGCGGTGTGGTGCACGGTGTGGGCGCTGCTGTCGAAGACGTTCACGCGCCAGGCGCACTTCGGCTGGCACCTGCGCGTGTTCCTGATCGCGAGCCTCGCGCTCGTCGCCGTCACGGTGCTGCCGGCGCTCGGCGCGTTCGCGCTGTCGTGGCCATGGCTGTCAGACTTCGACTTCATCGCCGCGATCGGCGTCGCCGCCGCCGGCCTGTACTTTCACTTGCTCGCGGTCGAGCCCGCAAGGCATCGCTTGTTGAAGTGGGTCGCGCTGACCTGCGCGGTCGTCGGCGTGCTGCTGTCGCTGTGGTTCAACGTGCAGCGCAGCGACCAGTTCGGCGACGAGCTCTACATGAGCCACCTGTTCCCGCCCGC
>DATMIN010000038.1:0-6296 GCA_035554275.1 Burkholderiaceae bacterium | reverse complement strand
GCTCGACGTCGCCGCGCGCGCACTGCACGAAGGCTACGACATCGAGATCATCGAGGCCCACCACCGCCACAAGGTCGACGCGCCGAGCGGCACCGCGCTGCAGATGGGCGAGGTCGTCGCCGCCGCGCTCGGCCGCGATCTGAAAGACTGCGCGGTCTACGCGCGCGAAGGCGTCACCGGCGAACGCGACCCGTCGACGATCGGCTTCGCCACCGTGCGCGGCGGCGACATCGTCGGCGACCACACCGTGCTGTTCGCCGGCACCGGCGAGCGTATCGAGATCACGCACCGCTCGAACAGCCGCGCCGGCTACGCGCAGGGCAGCCTGCGCGCGGCGCGCTTCCTGCGCGCGCACGCGCACGGCCTGTTCGGCATGGACGCGGTGCTCGGGCTGCGATGAACCACCCCGCCGCAACCTGGTTGCGGGCCGAGCGCCGGGCCGCTCCCAAGGGCCACGAAGTGGCCCACTTCGTGGCCCCTGCGGCCCGCATCCCCTCGGGGGATCGGCGAATGTACTCATTCGACGAGGGGCCCCGGTGACCGGCTTCGCCAACTTCTGGAGCCAGGGCGATGCCGTCACGCGCGCCGTCGCCGCGCTGCTGCTGCTGATGTCGATCAGCGCCTGGGTGCTGATCTTCTGGAAGGGCTTCCTGCTGCGCCGGGTGCGCGGCGACATCGCGCGCGCGGTGCCGGCGTTCTGGGCCGCGCCGACGCTCGACGCCGGCCGCGAAGCGCTCGCCGCGTTCGACCGCGAGCGCGCGCTGGCGCCGCTGCTCGCCGCCGCGATGGCGGCGCCGCCCGGCGGCACGCTCGGCGCCAAGGGCCACACCGATTCGCAGCTGACGCGGCGCCTGCGCGACGCGCTGCACGGCGTGCTCGACCAGCTCCAGTTCGGCCAGGTGCTGCTCGCGTCGATTGGCAGCACTGCCCCGTTCATCGGCCTGTTCGGCACGGTCTGGGGCATCTACCACGCGCTGGTCGGCATCTCGGCGGCCGGCTCGATGTCGATCGAGCGCGTCGCCGGCCCGGTCGGCGAGGCGCTGGTGATGACGGCCGCCGGCCTGGCGGTTGCGATCCCCGCGGTGCTCGCATACAACGTGTTCGGCAAGCGGGTGGCCGGCTGCGAGGCCGAACTCGAGGGCTTCGCGCACGACCTGCGCGAGATGGTCACCGACGCGGCCGCGGCCGCGCCCTGAGGCACGCGCGATGGCCTTCGGTCGCCTCGAGCGCGTGAGCCGGCCGTTGCCGATGAGCGACATCAACATGACGCCGCTGATCGACGTGATGCTGGTGCTGCTGGTGATCTTCATGATCACCGCGCCGCTGATGACGTCGAGCCTGAAGCTCGACCTGCCGAAGACCGACGGCGCGCAGCCGAACGACGCGCCGCAGTTCATCAGCGTCGCGCTCGACCCGCAGGGCAAGCTCTACGTCGGCGACGAGGCGCTCGAGCCGGCGGCGTTCGCCGCGCGCATCGCCGACACCGCGCGCCGCAACCCGCGCACCGAGGTGCAGCTGCGCGCCGATCGGTCGGTGCCGTACGGGCGCGTCGCCGAGGTCATCGGCGTGGTGCAGAAGGCCGGGCTGAACCGGGTCGGCTTCGTCACCGAAGCGCCGCCCGCACCGACCAAGCCCTGATCGAGCGTTCAGTCGACCGCCTCGGCGCCCGACACGAGCGCGACGAAGCGATCGAGCCCGATGTTGCCGCCCGACAGCGTGACGCCGACGCGCAAGCCCGCGAAGCGCTCGCGGTTCGCGATCAGCGCGGCCAGCGCGCACGCGCCCGACGGCTCGAGCACGAGCTTCATCCGCTCGAACACGAAGCGCATCGCGTCGACGACCTGCGGGTCGGTCGCGGTCAGCACGTCGTCGACGAGCGCGCGGATCACCTCGAACGGATGCGCGCCGACCGCCTGCGTCTGCTGGCCGTCGCAGATCGTGCGCGGCACGTCGATCGAGACGATGCGGCCTTCGCGAAGCGACTGCTGCATGTCGTTGCCGCGCGCCGGCTCGGCGCCGAACACACGGATCGAAGGCACGAGGTGCTTGGCCGCGACGGTGCAACCCGACAGAAAGCCGCCGCCGCCGGCGCAGACGATCAGCGCGTCGAGCGCGCCCGCGTCCTCGATCAGCTCGAGCGCCGCGGTGCCCTGCCCGGCCATCACCGGCAAGTGGTCGAACGGCGGGATCAGCGCGGCGCCGCGCTCGGCGACGAGCGTCTTGGCGATCGCCGCGCGGTCTTCCCGGTAGCGGTCGTACATCACCACCTCGGCGCCGTAGCCGCGCGTCGCCGCGAGCTTCAGCGCGGGCGCGTCGTGCGGCATCACGATCGTCGCGCGGCAGCCGTGCAGGCGCGCCGCGAGCGCGACCGCCTGCGCGTGGTTGCCCGACGAGAACGCGACCACGCCGCGCGCGCGCTGCGCATCGCTGAGCACGTTGACGGCGTTGTAGCCGCCGCGGAACTTGAACGCGCCCATGCGTTGCAGGTTCTCGGCCTTCAGGAACACCTGCGCGCCGACGAGTTCGTCGAGCGTGCGCGAGGTCAGCACCGGCGTGCGGTGCGCGACGCCCTTCAGCCGCGCCGCGGCGCGTTCGATGTCGTTGAATTCGAGCACGGCCGCAGGATACTGCGGCGCGCCGCGCGGCTCGCTCAGCCAGCGGCCGCGTCGGCGCGGCACTGCGCCTGCAGCGCGGCCCAGCCGTCGGCACCAAGCGCGGCCAGCGTCGCGAGGTTGGCCGCGACGATCACGCCCGGGTCGGGCATCGCCTCGACCGCGCGCGTGACGCTGGCCTCGCGCAGCAGGTGCAGCGTCGGGTGCGGCGAGCGGTTGGTCGCGTTCTCCAGATCGTCGGGCGCGGTGCCGGCGAACTGGTAGCGCGGGTGGAAGCTGGCGACCTGCAGCACACCAGCGAGATCGAGTTCGTCGAGCGCCGCGTCGGCGAGGTCGAGGAAGTCGTTGAACGCCTCGAACTCGACCAGCGCGTTCGGGTGGATCAGCAGCGTGGTCTCGATCTCGGCCGGTGGCGCGTTCGCGAGCGCGCGCATCTCGTCGGCCAACTGCGCGAGCAGCACCTGCGCGTCGTCGCTCTCGCAGACCACGAAGCGCACCTGGCCCTTGGCCCACGGCGCCTTCGCGAACGGGCACAGGTTCAGGCCGATCACCGCGCGCTGCAGCCACGCGCGGGTCTCGGCGATCGCGTGCTCGGCGGCGGGCGTCATGCGCACGAGTGTCGAGCGCAACGCGCGTCGGGTCAACGCTCAGAACGCATCGTGCGGGCGCAGAAACGTCGCGAAGCGCGGCAGGCCGGTGCTCGTCAGCTCGCGGCAGCGGTAGGTGACGACGCTGCCGAGCGGCGGCGGCGCGCGCCGCTGCGCATCGCTGAAGCCACTGCCGACGAGG
Organism: Burkholderiaceae bacterium; assembly: GCA_035554275.1. Lineage (GTDB taxonomy): Bacteria > Pseudomonadota > Gammaproteobacteria > Burkholderiales > Burkholderiaceae_C > LMDS01. The sequence goes on along the minus strand of DATMIN010000038.1, from coordinate 2,895 downwards.
AAGGTGCGCCCGTCAGGCGTGCGCAACTCGAGCGCGCCGAGCTGGCCGGCCAGCCGCCCCTGCCCCACGCGATGCCCGACGACCACCGCCTCGGCATCGCGCTCGGGCTTGAGCTTCATCGTCACGTCGCTGCGGCCGGGGCGGTAGGCGGCGCTCGCAAGATGCAGCACCAGCCCTTCGCCGCCATTCGCGATCGTGTCGGCAAGACGCCACTGCAGCGCGGCCCGGTCGGCCACCGGCGCCTGCGCGACCGCGACCATCGGCGAGCCGCGCTGCTGCGCCGCGATCTCGACGATGCGCTGCGCGCGCTCGGCGAACGTGCCCTCCCGTTCCGGCAGCTCGAACACCATGTAGCGCAGCGCGCGCCATTCGGCATCGACCGGCACGCGCCGGCGCACGGTGCCCGAGAGCTCGTCGAAGCGCCCGCGGCCGAGCCACAGCTCGCCGTCGAGCGGCGTGCGCGGCAGCGCGGCGCTGAACCACGCCGGCGCGGGCACTTCCCGGCCGCTGCGAAAGCGCAAGGTCGCGCCGTCCCAGTGGCCGCGCACGCCGTCGTACTTCTCGCTGACGAGATACGGCGCCGGGTCGATCGCGTCGTCGTAGACGGTCGGCAGCTGCAAGGCGGTCGCGGCACGTGCCGCGGGCCACGGCAGCGCGGCGGCGACGGTGAACAGCAGGTGGCGGCGCGAGATCGGCATGACGGCTCCTCGGATGGAATGCGGCGCATCGTCGCGCCGCACCGCCTGAGCCGTCCATCCTCCTCGCCGGTGCCCCCGGATGGGGGCGCGGCGCCGCGTCAGGGCTTCAGGTGCTGGCCGAAGAACCTCTCCATCGCGGCGTAGAACTCGAACTGGTTCTCCTCGTTCTGGAAGCCGTGGCCCTCGTTGTCCTTGACGAGATACTCGACCTGCACGCCGCGCTGCTTCAGCGCCTCGACGACCTGGTCGCTCTCGGCCTTGTTGACGCGCGGGTCGCGCGCGCCTTGCGCGATCAGCAGCGGCGTCTTGATGCGGTCGGCGTGCAGTGCCGGCGAGGTGGCCTCGAGGCGCGCCTTGTCGCGCTCGGGGTTGCCGACCATCGCGTACATCTTGTCGAGCTCGAGCGTCCAGTACGGCGGGATCGTCTTCATGAACGTCAGCAGGTTGCTGACGCCGACGTAGTCGACCGCGGCGGCGTACAGATCGGGCGTGTAGGTCACGCCGGCGAGCGTCGCGTAGCCGCCGTAGCTGCCGCCGTAGATGCCCACGCGCTTCGGGTCGGCGATGCCCTGCCGGATGAGCCACTGCACGCCGTCGGTCACGTCGTCCTGCATCTTCAGGCCCCACTGGCCGAAGCTCGCTTCCCAGAACGCGCGCCCGTAGCCGGTCGAGCCGCGGAAGTTCATCTGCAACACGCAGTAGCCGCGGTTCGCGAGGAACTGCACCTCCGGGTTGTAGCCCCACGCATCGCGCGCCCACGGGCCGCCGTGCGGGTTGACGATGCACGCGAGGTTCTTCGGTGCACGCCCGGCCGGCAGCGTCAGGTAGCCGTTGATCTTCAGGCCGTCGCGCGCGGCGTAGACGATCGGCTTCATCGCCGCCGCACCCGACTCGGGGATCCACGGGTTGATGTCGCTCAGCTTCGACAGCGTGTCGGCCTTCGCGTCGTAGACGTAGCGCGTGCCGGGCGTGCGGTCGTTCAGCGCGGCGACGATGAAGCGGTCTTCGGCGAGGCTCTGGCTCTGCAGCGTGATCTCGTAGCCGGGCAGCTTGGCCTGGATGCGCGCCCACAGCGCTTCGGTGGCGGGGTCGAAGAAGCGGTGGCCGGTCTTGTCGGTCTGGAACTCGGCCTGCGTCAGCACCCTGCGCAGCCGCGAGTAGCCGGCGCTCGCCAGGTCGACGTCGGGGTGCTGGTAGACCAGTTCTTCGGCGTCGGGCTTGGCCGGGTCGATGATCACCAGCGCCTTTTTGTCGCGGCCGCGGTTCGACAGCGCGTAGAACTTCTTGTCGTCGAACGTGAAGAACAGCGGCTGGACCTCGGTCTTGTAGTCGGTCGTGATGATGGTCTTGAAGTCGCCGGTCGCGCCGTCGCGGTACTTCAGCAGCGAGGTCACGCCCTCGACGCTGGCGGCGATCCGCACCCGGCCCTGGTGATCGGTCTGCCAGCCGACCACGTCGCCCGGGTTCTCGGCGATCAGCGTCGATTCGCCGCTCTGCACGTCGACGCGGAACAGGTCGAACACCTTCTTGTCGCGCCGGTTGTGGCTGACGATCACGTGGCGCGGGTCGTCGGGCAGATCGTCCTCGACGCTGGCGCGCGCGCCGGGGTATGGCGTCAGGTCGGTGACCTTGGCCGTCTGCGCATCGACCGCGACGACGTGGAAGTTCTCGTCGCCGCCGAAGTCCTTCTGGTACAGGATCGTGCGGTTGCCCTTCCAGAAATAGCTGCCGATGTCGCGCGCGGTCTCGTCGGTCAGCCGCTTCGGCTCGCCCTGCGGCTGGCCGCCGGCGAGCGACTGCACGAAGATGTTGCGGCGGCGCGCCTCGCCGGTGGGCTGCATGAAGCTGAGCGTCTGGCCATCTTCCGAGAGGCGAAAGAACGCCTTCGGCGAGCTGCGGAAGAAGTCCTTCAGCGGGTAGACGGGCGGCACGGCGGCGGGCGGCGCGTCGGCGGCGGGCGGTGGCGCCGTGGTCGCGGCGCAGCCGGCGGTCAGCGCGGCGGCCAGCGCCAGGGCACTACGGGTCGGGGTCATGCGGTCTCCTTCGACATCGGGTGAGGGTTGCCGGGCGATGATGCCGCGGCCGGGCGCCGGCGCCATACCGCCGCGACAGACCGCGGCTTCGAGGGGGCGAACGGCAACCCCGCTTCCTATAATGGCCTCGACCTATCCCCCTCGCGCCGCGCGCGAACTCCGCG
>DATMIN010000037.1:0-4883 GCA_035554275.1 Burkholderiaceae bacterium | reverse complement strand
GGGCCTTCAGCAGCTCGGAGACTTCCTTCTCCAGGCCCGCCACATCCTTCGCGCGAAGTTCAGATGCCTTCATGATGATTCCTTCCGCTCAGCCGCCGACCTGGCGCATGACGAAGGTGCAGCGCAGCGGCAGCTTCGCGGCCGCGAGCGTGAACGCCTCGCGCGCGAGCTCTTCCGGCACGCCGTTGACCTCGTAGAGCACCTTGCCCGGCTGGATCTCGGCGACGTAGTACTCGGGGTTGCCCTTGCCGTTGCCCATGCGGACTTCGGCCGGCTTCTGCGAGATCGGCTTGTCCGGGAAGATGCGGATGAAGATGCGGCCGCCGCGTTTGATGTGACGCGAAATCGCGCGGCGAGCCGCCTCGATCTGGCGCGCGGTGATGCGGCCGCGCTCGGTAGCCTTCAACCCGAAATCGCCGAACGACACATTCGTGCCGCGCGTCGCGATGCCGGTGTTGCGGCCCTTCTGCTCCTTGCGGAACTTGCGGCGAGCAGGTTGCAGCATGCTTATTCTCCTTTCGCGTCGCCACCGGTGCCCGGCGTCGCCACGCGTGGCGCTGCGGTGTCGTTCGGCGACTTCGGCCTGAAGGCCACCGAGCGCGGTCGCCTCACGGCGCGCCAGATCGAGGCGGCTCGGCGCGCGATCTCGCGCCACGTGAAGCGCGGCGGCCGCATCTGGATCCGCATCTTCCCCGACAAGCCGATCTCGCAGAAGCCGGCCGAAGTCCGCATGGGCAACGGCAAGGGCAACCCCGAGTACTACGTCGCCGAGATTCAGCCCGGCAAGGTGCTGTACGAGATCAACGGCGTGGCCGAAGCGCTGGCGCGCGAAGCGTTCACGCTGGCGGCCGCGAAACTGCCGCTGAAGTGCACCTTCGTCGCGCGCCAGGTCGGCGCCTGAGGAGCAACACCAATGAAAGCATCTGAACTCCGCGCCAAGGACGTCGACGGCCTGCAGAAGGAAGTCGGCGAGCTGCTGAAGGCCCACTTCGGCCTGCGCATGCAGAAGGCGACCCAGAACCTGAGCAACCACACCCAGCTCGGCAACACGCGCCGCGACATCGCGCGCGCCAAGACGATCCTGGCCGAGAAGAAGAAGGAAGCGAAGAAATGAGCGAGCAGCAAGTGAGCGCGGCTCCGGTCGAGCCGAAGGCCAAGAACACCCGCACGCTGGTCGGCAAGGTCGTCAGCGACAAGCGCTCGAAGACCATCACCGTGCTGATCGAGCGCCGCACCAAGCACGAGCTGTACGGCAAGATCGTCGCGCGCTCGAGCAAGTACCACGCGCACGACGAGAACGGCGAGTACAAGATGGGCGACGTGGTCGAGATCGCCGAGACGCGGCCGATCTCGAAGACCAAGTCGTGGGTCGTGACCCGCCTGGTCCAGAAGGCGATCGTGGTCTGAATCCACGAGCCCCGGCACCGAACGGCCGCAACGCTGATACTGGCGTCCGGCCGTTTCTTTTCTTTCCGTTCGAGGAGACACGCATCATGTTGAAAGTTGGCGACAAGCTGCCCGCGGGCAGCCTTTCCGAGTACGTCGAGGTCGAGGGCAACGGCTGCTCGATCGGCCCGAACGCGTTCGACATCCAGCAGGCGACCGCCGGCAAGACGATCGCGGTGTTCGCGCTGCCTGGCGCCTACACGCCCACCTGCTCGGCCAAGCACGTGCCGGGGTACGTCGAGAAGGCCGATGCCTTGCGCGCTGCCGGCGTCGACGAGATCTGGTGCGTGTCGGTCAACGACGCGTTCGTGATGGGCGCGTGGGGCCGCGACCAGCACACCGCTGGCAAGGTGCGCATGATGGCCGACGGCAGCGCCGATTTCGCCAAGGCCACTGGCCTGACGCTCGACCTGACGGCCCGCGGCATGGGCCTGCGCTCGAACCGCTACTCGATGCTGGTGGTCGACGGCGTGGTCAAGACGCTGAACGTCGAAGCGCCTGGCAAGTTCGAGGTCAGCGACGCCGACACGCTGCTGGCACAGGCCCAGAACGCGCGCGCCTGACGCGTGCGTTGAGGCCGCGGGGCAACAAGGCGTTGACCCTGCGGCCGCAATTGCTGCATAATCGCGAGCTTCGCTGAATTCGCAGCGGCGCCGTTCGGCGCTTCGCGAGCCAGCTTCGACGATTTCATTGCCCCTCACGCGGGCCCAAGACTGACGGTCGATTCCCGGGAAGCCGGGCGGCGGTCAAGTTGGGGACAGGACAACATGATTCAAATGCAATCGCGGCTCGATGTCGCGGACAACACTGGCGCGAAATCCGTCATGTGCATCAAGGTGCTGGGCGGGTCGAAGCGCCGCTACGCGGGAATCGGCGACGTGATCAAGGTCAGCATCAAGGAAGCCGCGCCGCGCGGTCGGGTCAAGAAGGGCGAGGTCTACAGCGCCGTCGTCGTGCGCACCGCCAAGGGTGTGCGCCGCCAGGACGGCTCGCTGGTGAAGTTCGACGGCAACGCCGCCGTGCTGCTCAACGCCAAGCTCGAGCCGATCGGCACGCGCATCTTCGGGCCGGTCACGCGCGAGCTGCGCACCGAGCGCTTCATGAAGATCGTGTCGCTGGCGCCCGAAGTTCTGTAAGTCTAGGTAGAGCCACATGAACAAGATTCGCAAAGGCGACCAGGTCATCGTGCTGACCGGCCGCGACAAGGGCAAGCGTGGCACCGTGCTGTCGCGCGTCGACGACGAGCGCATCGTCGTCGAGGGCGTGAACGTGGTGAAGAAGCACGTCAAGCCGAACCCGATGAAGGGCTCGACCGGCGGCGTGGTCGACAAGACGCTGTCGATCCACCAGAGCAACGTCGCGATCTTCAACGCCGCCACCGGCAAGGCCGACCGCGTCGGCATCAAGCTCGGCAGCGACGCCAAGACGAACAAGACCACGCGCGTGCGGGTCTTCAAGTCCAGCGGCGCCGAGGTCAAGGCCTAAGGAATCGTCATGGCTAAACAACAAGCTGCCACCACGGGCAAGAGCTCGGCCGCACCGAAGGTCGCGCGCCTGCAGGCCATCTACCGCGAGAAGATCTCGCCCGAGATGGTCGAGAAGTTCGGCTACAAGTCGCCGATGCAGGTGCCGCGCATCACCAAGATCACGCTCAACATGGGCGTGAGCGAGGCGGTGTCGGACAAGAAGGTCATGGACCACGCGGTCAGCGACCTGACCAAGATCGCCGGCCAAAAGCCCGTGGTCACGAAGTCGAAGAAGGCGATCGCCGGCTTCAAGATCCGCGACGGCGTGCCGATCGGCTGCATGGTCACGCTGCGCGGGGTGCAGATGTACGAGTTCCTCGATCGCTTCGTGACGATCGCGCTGCCCCGCGTGCGCGACTTCCGCGGCATCTCGGGCCGCGCGTTCGACGGCCGCGGCAACTACAACATCGGCGTCAAGGAACAGATCATTTTCCCTGAGGTCGACTACGACAAGATCGACGTGCTGCGTGGCCTGAACATCAGCATCACCACGACGGCGAAGAACGACGAAGAAGCCAAGGCGCTTCTGACCGCGTTCAAGTTCCCGTTCAAGAACTGAAGGATCGAGACACGTGGCCAAGACTTCCCTCATCCAGCGCGAACTCAAGCGCACCCAGCTCGTCGCCAAGTACGCGAAGAAATACGCCGAACTCAAGGGCGCCGCGAACGACGCGAAGAAGTCCGACGAAGAGCGTTACGCCGCGCGCCTGGAGCTGCAGAAGCTGCCGCGCAACGCGTACCCGACGCGCCAGCGCAACCGCTGCGAGCTGACGGGGCGCCCGCGTGGCACGTTCCGCAAGTTCGGTCTGGGCCGCAACAAGATTCGCGAACTGGCGTTCAAGGGTGACATCCCCGGCGTCGTCAAGGCCAGCTGGTAAGCGCGGCGAGCAGATCAGGAGAGATTTCCCATGAGCATGAGTGATCCTATCGCCGACATGCTGACCCGCATCCGCAACGCGCAGATGGTTCAGAAGGTCAGCGTGGTGATGCCGGCGTCGAAGCTGAAGACGGCGATTGCCGAGGTGCTGAAGGCCGAGGGCTACATCGACGGCTTCGCGGTCAAGGGCGAGGCGACCAAGCCGCAACTCGAGATCGCGCTGAAGTATTACGCCGGCAAGCCGGTGATCGAGCACATCGAGCGCGTCAGCCGCCCGGGCCTGCGCGTCTACAAGGGCCGCCACGACATCCCGAACGTGATGAACGGTCTGGGCGTGGCGATCGTGACCACGCCGAAGGGCGTGATGACGGACCGCAAGGCACGCCAGGCCGGTATCGGCGGCGAAGTGCTCTGCTACGTCGCCTAAAGGAGCAACGGCAATGTCTCGCGTAGGAAAGATGCCGCTGTCGCTGCCCAAGGGCGTGGACGTGTCGGTCAATGCGGAACAGATCAGCGTCAAGGGCTCGCTGGGCACGCTGGTGCGCCCGGTGAATTCGCTCGTGACGATCAAGAACGAAGACGGCAAGCTGATGTTTGCCCCGGCGAACGAATCGGTCGAGGCCGATGCGATGTCGGGCACGATGCGCGCGCTGGTCGCGAACATGGTCAACGGCGTCAGCAAGGGCTTCGAAAAGAAGCTGTCGCTGGTGGGCGTGGGCTTCCGTGCCGCCGCGACCGGTTCCAAGCTGAATCTGCAGATCGGCTTCTCGCACCCCGTCGCCAAGGACATGCCCCAAGGCATCAAGGTGGCGTGCCCGAGCCAGACCGAGATCGTGATCACCGGGTCCGACCGCCAGGTGGTGGGCCAGATCGCCGCTGAAGTCCGCGCGATTCGCCCGCCCGAGCCGTACAAGGGCAAGGGCATTCGCTATGTCGGCGAGAAGGTCGTCATCAAAGAGACCAAGAAGAAATAAGGGGCGAATGACATGTCACTGAACAAGAAAGATCAGCGCATTCGCCGCTCGCGCCAGACG
>DATMIN010000036.1:0-7964 GCA_035554275.1 Burkholderiaceae bacterium | reverse complement strand
CCGATGCCGCCGCCAAAGCGCTGCCGGCGTGGGCGGCGCTCGGGCCGGGCGCGCGGCGCGCGCTGCTGTTGAAGGCGGCGTCGGCGTTGCAGGCGCGCGAGGCGGCGTTTGCGCAGGCGATGATTGCCGAGACCGGCGCGGCGGCGTTCTGGGCCGGCTTCAACGTGCACCTTGCCGGCGACATGCTCGTCGAAGCCGCGGCGCTCACCACCCAGGTCGGCGGCGAGCTGATCCCGTCCGAGGTGCCGGGTTCGCTGGCGATGGCGCAGCGCGTGCCGGCCGGCGTGGTGCTGGGCATCGCGCCCTGGAACGCGCCGGTGATCCTGGGCGTGCGCGCGATCGCCACGCCGCTGGCCTGCGGCAACACGGTGGTGCTGAAGGGCTCCGAACTGTGCCCGGCGACGCACGGCCTGATCGTCGAGGCCTTGCACGAGGCCGGGCTGCCGGCGGGCGTGGTCAACTTCGTCACCAACGCGCCCGAAGACGCCGGCGCCGTGGTCGAGGCGCTGATCGCGCACCCGGCCGTGCGCCGCGTCAATTTCACCGGCTCGACGCGCGTCGGCCGGCTGGTCGCGCAGGCCTGTGCCACGCACCTCAAACCCTCGGTGCTCGAACTCGGCGGCAAGGCGCCGCTGCTCGTGCTCGACGATGCCGACCTCGACGACGCGGTCAAGGGCGCGACCTTCGGCGCCTTCGCCAACTCGGGGCAGATTTGCATGTCGACCGAGCGCATCGTCGTCGATGCTGCCGTGGCCGACGCCTTCGTCGCCAAGCTGGCCGCGCGCGTGCGCACGCTGCGCGTGGCCGACCCGCGCGAGGGCGGGGCGGTGCTCGGCTCGGTCGTCGACATGAGCACGGTCGCGCGCTGCAACCGGCTGATCGACGACGCGCTGGCGCTGGGCGCGACGCTGGTGTGCGGCGGCAAGGGCGAGAGCACGCTGATGCACGCGACCCTGCTCGACCACGTCACGCCGGCGATGGCGATCTACCACGAAGAGACCTTCGGCCCGGTGAAGTGCATCGTTCGCGTCGACGGCGTCGAGGCCGCGATCGCCTGCGCCAACGACAACGAACACGGCTTGGCGGCGGCTGTCTACGGGCGCGACCTGGCGCGTGCCTACGCGGTCGCACGGCGCATCCAGTCCGGCATCTGCCACGTCAACGGCCCCACCGTGCACGACGAAGCGCAGATGCCGTTCGGCGGCGTCAAGGGCTCGGGCTGGGGCCGCTTCGGCGGCCAGGCCGGCATCCACGAATTCACCGAGCTGCGCTGGATCACACTGCAGACGACGCCACGGCACTATCCCTTCTGAAAGCCCCGCCATGAACCCCACACTTCCTGCCGCTGCCGTCGTCGACCCCGCAACCGGCGTCGCGCCCGCGGCGGCGGTGAGCGCGGCGCGCGCGAACTACATCCTGCTGCTCGTCACGCTGGTGTACGCGGTCAACTTCATCGATCGCAACATCCTCAACGTGCTGCTGCAGCCGATCAAGGAGGAGTTCGCGCTTTCCGACACGATGCTCGGCTTCATGTCGGGCATCGGCTTCACGACGCTGTACGTGCTCGCGAGCCTGCCCCTGGCGCGCCTGGCCGACCGCACCAACCGCGTCGCCGTGATCTGCGGCGGGCTGACGGTGTGGAGTGCGATGACGGCGCTGTGCGGCCTGGCCGGCAGCGCCACGCAGCTGGTGCTGGCGCGCTGCATGGTGGGCGTCGGCGAAGCCTCGAGCGGCGGGCCGGGGCAGGCCGTGCTGACCGACGTGTTCCCGCCCGAGAAGCGCGCGCGCGCGATGTCGGTGCTGTCCACCGCCACCTTCTTTGGCGTGTTGCTGGCTTTCGTGCTCGGCAGCGCGATCAATGCGCGCCATGGCTGGCGCGCCGCGTTCATCATCGTCGGCCTGCCGGGGCTGCTGCTGGCGGCGCTGATCTGGTTCACGGTGCGCGAGGTGCCGCGCGGCGGCGCCGAAACCAAGGCGGTCGATCTGCGCCCGCTCGGTCTGGCCGAGGTGCTGCGCTTTCTGGCCGGCCAGCGCAGCGTGCTGCTCGGCACGCTGGCGTTCAGCATGTCGTCGTTCTGCAGCGCGACCATCATCGCCTGGGTCACGCCGCTGCTGCAGCGGGTGCACGGCCTGAGCAACGCGCAGGCCGGCATGCGGGTCGGGCCGATCCTCGGCCTGGCCGGCATCGCCGGTGGCGTGATCGCGGCGCTGATCATGACCCGGCTGTCGCGCCGCGACATGCGCTGGACGCTGTGGGCCACCGCCGCCTCGATGCTCGTGGCCGCGCCGGCCTTCGTGCTGTTCTGCTTCGCGCCCACGCCGGGGATCGCGCTCGCCGCGCTGGCGGTCACGACGCTGTGCTCGGGCTTTCAGATCGGCCCGTTCGTCGCCGCGCTGCAATCGGCGGTGAAGGTTCGCATGCGCGCACTGACCGGGGCGTGCAACATGGCGGCGACGACGATGCTGGGCTGGGGCCTCGGGCCGCTCGCGGTCGGCATGCTCAGCGACGCGCTGCAGCCGCGCTTCGGCGTCGATGCCCTGCGTTACGCGCTGCTGTGCGGCTCGCTCACGCTGGTGATCGGCGCGTTCCTGGCGCTGCGCGCGGCCCGGCATCTGCCGGGTGACATCGAGCGCTGTACCTGACATGAGACTTCCCACGCGAGCACGTGCGAAAAGTCTGAAAGCGCTGGCCCTGCCGTCGCTGGTACGAATTACTTGTCCGGGGTGATGTGTAGCCGAGTCGCCACATCCTTCAGCCGCGCAGCCTCTGTGAGCATGAGCGCGTCAAGCTGTCGCGGAGTACTGCCCACCACGGTCATGCCGAGCGCATTGAATTGCTTGCGGACGTCCGTCGTGGTCAGGGTCCGTTGAAGCGCGGCGAGCAACCGATCTCGGACGGCGGCGGGCAGGCCGGGTGGCCCAAACAGCCCCATCCAGGCGGGGATGTCATAGCCCTTCAGCCCGCTCTCGGAGAGGGTCGGAATACCGGGCAGCCGGGGGTCGCGATCGAGGGTCGTCACGGCGAGAACTCGAAGCTTGCCCGCTTCTATTTGCGCCATGGCCTCACCAGGCGCAAACATCAGCTGGACCTGATTCGCGAGCAAGTCTTGTATCGCCGGTGCCGAGCCCTTGTAGGGAATGTGCGTCAACTGAACGTCGGCCATCGAGCGAAACAGTTCACCCGCGAAGTGCAAACCGCTTGCCGATCCGCTGCTCCCATAGTTGATGCCGGGGTGGCTTCGGGCGTAGGCGATGAACTCCTGCACTGTCTTTGCGGGAACGCTGGGGTTGACGACCATCAGGAGACCGTATGAGGCCACCTGGGAAAGCGCCGTCAGATCCTTGTGGGGATCGAATCCGAGATTGGATTCGGTGGCCGGCGTGTACGTGAGCGTCCCGTTGGTGATCAGCAGCAAGGTATAGCCATCCGCGGGTGCGCGGGCCACAGACTGTGCTCCGATGCGCCCGCCAGCGCCCGCGCGGTTGTCCACGATCACCGGCGTCTTCAGTTCCTCCTGGAGGCTTCTGGCCAGACTGCGCGCAGCCTGATCCAGGATGCCACCGGGCGCGGCCGGGACCACCATGCGGATCGGCCTGGCGGGATACGGCTGAGCCTGGACGGCGCCTGCAAAAGCAATCGCGGCGGTCGCGGCAAGAAGCTGCCGGCGGCTGTGAAGTCTGCTCATTCCTCGTCTCGCAGTTGTTGCGTAGTTCCCGAGCATGGGGTCAGGGCATCACCAGCACGTTGGTAAATCCACCCGAGTCCCGAGCATCGAGGTATTGCAATGCTTCATTGGCCTGCGAGAGACTGAAGCGGACGTGATCGAGGTGGCTCAGGTCGAGCGTGCCGGCTGCGGCCATGGCCGCCATCTCTTCGCCGTCGCCGGGCGTGAACCAGGTCGAGCCGATCCAGGAAAGACTCGTCGACATGAACCACTTGGGGTCGAAGTTGATCGGCTCCTTCATGCCGCCGATGTCGACCCCCACGCCGCCTCGGCGCAGCGCGCGCATCCCGTCCAGCGTCACGATGGGCGGCGCTCCGGTCGACAGCGCATCGATGAAGATGTCGGCACCCCGGCCTTCGTTGTGCTTGCGCACCCACTCGTCGAGCGGCTCTTCGCCGTACGACAAGGTCTGGATTCGGCTGGGATCGACCGCGCGCAGACGGTCGAGCAGGCGCTTGTCACGGGCGACCGCGAAGATCCGCGTCACGCCCATCGCCAGGGCGAGCAGCACGGTCGGCACACCCAGCGTGCCCGTGCCACCGGTGACGACCAGGCTCTTGCCCGATCCGGCGCGGGCCTTTTTCAATGCGGCGTACGCGGTGCCCAGGTAGCCGAAGCGCGCGCCCTGCTCGAACGACGTGTTCTCGCGCAGCTTCACCAGGCTGGCGGCAGGTGCGCAGAGGTACTCCGCCATGCCGCCGCTGGGATAGGCTTGCACGGTCTTCCCGGCCTCGGGCCCCCAGCCGAAGTACCCCTGGAACGCAGCGCCGGCACAGCAGTGCGGTTCTCCGATGCGGCAGGCGTGGCACGACCCGCAGTAGCGCAGCGGATTCACGTACACCCGGTCGCCGGGCACGATCTGCGTGACCAGTTCGCCGACCTCCTCGACGACGCCGCTGACGTCCAGCCCGAAAACCGCCGGCAGGGGCGGCAGAGGCAAGTAAGGAAACCACTCGGCGTACCGGTTCATCACGTTGTTCAGGTTGGGAACCAGGTTGCAGGCCTTCACGGCCACCCGGACTTCGTGAGGGCGGGGGCGTGCGAACGGAATGCGTTCGATCACCAGGGGTTCGCCGAATTTGTGCAGCCGCGCCGCGGTCATCAGTTCCATGTCGACTCCTAAAGGTTTGAATGTCAGGGCACCTGCTCAGCGCAGGCCAGGTTCCACGCCGGTTTCATCGGCCACCGTGTTGATCAGAACACCGATGCCGGAGATTTCCACTTCGACGACGTCGCCGGCGCGCATCCACAGTGGCGGTTTGCGTGCCGCGCCCACGCCGCCGGGCGTGCCGGTGACGATGACGTCGCCGGCCTTCAGCTCCGTGAACGTCGAGCAGTAGGCGACCAGTTCGGGCAAGGTGAAGATCAACTGGTCCAGGCCGCCTGACTGAACGATCTGTCCGTTCAGTCTGGTCTGGATCGTCAGCGCGGTGGGATCGGGGATCTCGTCCGGCGTGACCAGCCAGGGCCCGAACGCCCCGGTGCGCGGCCAGTTCTTCCCGGGATGGAACTGCGTCGTGTGACGCTGGAAGTCGCGGATGCTGCCGTCGTTGTAGCAGGCGTAGCCGGCGATCACCGACATGGCATCGCGCTCCGGCACCCGGCGACAGCTGCGCCCGATCACGATCGCCAGTTCGCCTTCGTAGTCGAACATCGTCGACTCGGTCGGCCGGATCATCGCTTGAAGGTGCCCCACCTGGCTGGCCGCGTAGCGTGCAAACACGGTCGGATGGCCCGATCGCTCCCTGCGCGACTCGACCCGATGTTCCTCGTAGTTCAGTCCGATGCACAGGATCTGGCCCGGGTCCGGGATGACCGGCTCGAACCGGACGTGGTCGAGCGGGTGGTCGGCCTGCGGCCGCGCTTCCACGATCGAGCGAGCCAGAGGCAGTGCCTGCCCTTCCAGGACGCTGCGCAAGGTCGGATAGGCGCTCAATCGCGCGCCGAGATCGATGACCCCGTCACCGCGCACCGCGCCCCAGGACGCACCCTTGTCAGTCGAGAAACTCATCAATTGCACTGCAGACCCATCCTTATCGTTACCAACTGAACGGCGCGCTTGCGAGCGCGCCACCGGTCAACCCACCGAAGCCACCGCATGCAGCAGTCCGATCGTCCAAGGCGGGTCCGTGACGATCACGTTGTGGCCCGCCTTCACTTCAACAAACTTCCAATCTTTGCGTGCCTGTGCATACCTCGCGCTGGATTCGACACCCGCAAAGCCGGGTGCGGTGCAACGGACATACGTGGCCGGCAATCCGTTGCCCACGGGGTTCGAAAGCACGAGCCGCGAGGCTTCGGCCCCCAGCGGCTGAGGCGTCAGGTGCTCGTCGAGCCAGGCGGCACAGCCGGCGTCCGAGACGCCGAACGTCGACGCCGGCGGCGCAGGAATGCTGATTCCGCCCGTGACTCGCGCCCGGGCCATGCGCGCGTCGCGTTGATCGGGGGACATCGTCTCGAGGCGGCTCAATCCGTCGAGCGGAAGCCCGCCGTCGATGAACACGAGGTGCCGGATCCGCTGCGGGATGCGGTCGGCGACGCCTGCGATGACCCGACCTCCGAAGCTGTGGCCCACGAGGATGACGTCCGACAGCTCTTCCATCTCGATGGTGGCCAGGATGTCCTGAACGAAGGTCTCCATCGTGATGAGCGAGCTCATCAGATGGCGGCGTTCGCCAAGGCCGGTCTGGGTCGGCGTGAAAACCTCGTGCCCGCGCTTGCGCAGCCCCGCCGCCACCGGGCGCCAGCACCAACCCCCGTGGAACGCGCCGTGGACGAGCACGTAGGTGGCCGGACTCATCTTGAAATTCCGTCGAAGGGCTGTGGCATGGCTGAAGGCGTAGCGCGACAGGGCGGTCCGCGTGCGGGTTGCCGAAGTCTGATGCCGTGCACAACAATTTATCAGTGGGGAAAACGTTAATTGTGCATAAAACCAATATTGCGCATCATTTCCCTGTCCTGCCCACGAGCGGGTGCAATTCAATCAGGAGACATCTCAATGACTTCATCGCCTCGGCGCCTTCGGCTCCGCCGCGTGCCCGGCCATCTCGCCCGCTTCGCGGCGGTTGCCGCCAGCGTGCACGCCGCCACGGCCTACGCTTTCCCAATCGACGTGGGCAACCCGGACGTCCGGCTGAGGTGGGACAACACATTCAAGTACAGCAACGCGTTCCGCCTGAACGAGCGCTCGGACAAGGTGACCGCCGATGCGCGCACGGATGACGGCGACCGCAACTTCGGCAAGGGCCTGGTCTCCAACCGCATCGACTGGCTGTCGGAGCTGGACGTCACGTACGGGCAGTTCGGTGCACGCCTGAGCGGCGCCGCCTGGTACGACGACGTCTACAACAAGAAGAACGACAACAACTCGCCGGCCACGTCGAACAACATCAGCGTGCCGCACGACGAGTTCACCGCCGGCACGCGCGACCGCATGGGTCGCAAGGGGGAGTTGCTGGACGCGTTCGTGTTTGCGAAGGGCTCGCTGGGCGACATGTCGGGTACCGTGCGCCTCGGGCGGCACGCGCTGGTCTTCGGTGAGGGCCTGTTCTTCGGCGGCAACGGGATCGGCAACGCGCAAGGCCCGATCGACCTGGTCAAGTTGCTGAACGTGCCGAGCAGCCAGTTCAAGGAAGTGCTGCGGCCGGTGGAGCAGGTGTCGGGGCAGCTGCAGGTCACGCCGAAGCTGTCACTCGCCGCCTACTACCAGCTCAAGTGGGAGAAGTCGATCATCCCGCCGGCGGGAAGCTATCTGAGCACGAGTGACATCGCAGGCGAGGGCGCCGAGAGCGCCGGCCCGTTCGTCCGGCAGAGCGACATCAAGGCCCGCAACTCCGGGCAGGGCGGCCTGCAGCTGCGGTACCGGTTCACGGACGTCGAGGTGGGACTGTTCGCAGCGCGGTACCACGACAAGACGCCGAACTTCTACCTGACGCTCGACCCGGCGACCTTCGCGCCGTCCGGCCTGGTGAACGCCTATGCCGAGGGCATCAAGACCTACGGGGCGAGCTTCAGCACGGTGGCGGGCGGCGTCAACATCGCCGGCGAAATGTCCGTGCGCCACAACGTGCCGTTGGTCAGCGATCCGCAGGTGGTCGTGGCCGGCGCGGCGGACAACGCCGGCCGTGCGGCCTATGCGGTCGGCAAGACCGCGCACGCGCAGCTGTCGGCCGTCTATCTGCTCGAGACCACGCGGCTGTGGCAGGGCGGCGTGCTCCTGGCAGAAGTGGCCTGGAACCG
>DATMIN010000035.1:0-6864 GCA_035554275.1 Burkholderiaceae bacterium | reverse complement strand
CCCGACAGCCAGCGCAGCCTGTACCCGGTGCCCGAGGTGCGGCTGCTGCCGGGCCGCGAGTTCCCGATGGACGAGCCGGCGCGCAACGCGTTCCGCGCGCGCTGGCGCGAGAAGCTCGAGGGCGACCCGAGCAAGGTGCGGCTGTACAAGGACATCGCCACGGGCCTGGCCGGCGGCGGCATCGAGTACTACCTGCCGCTGTTCTTCGACCAGACCGCGACGATCTTCGATTACCTCGGCCAGGGGGGTGACGAAAGCGGCCGCGCCGCGCTCGTGCTGCACGGCGAGGTCGACGAGGCACTCGCGAAGTTCTGGGTCGACACGCGCGAGCGGCATCGCTTTCTCAGCGCCGACCGCGAGCGGCCGATCCTGCCGCCGCACGAGCTGTACCTGAAGGCGGAAGAGTTCTTCGCGCTGTGCAATCAGCATTCGCAACTCGCGCTGCGTGGCGGCGAGCCCACCGAGCGCGAGCGCGAGCCCGCCGAGCGCGATCGCGAGCCCGGCCCGTGGGCGCAGCCGCTGCCCGACCTGAGTGTCGAACGCGGCGCGCCCGAGCCGCTGCAGCGCCTGAAGAGCCTGGTCGCGACGACCAAAGAGCGCGTGCTGATCGTCGCCGAGACCGACGGCCGGCGCGAGAGCCTGCTCGAGCTGATGCGCGACAGCCGCATCGAGCCGCCGAGCGTCGCCTCGCTGGCCGACTTCCAGGCCGGCGACGCGCACTTCGCGATCGCGGTCGCGCCGCTCGCGCAGGGCTTCCGCTGGGTCACCCCCGACGGATCGGGAAGCGACGGGCAAGCCGTCGCCGGCGGCGCGCCGATCCAGTTCGTCACCGAGACCGAGCTGTTCGCCACGTCGCCGAGCGCGCGCCGGCGCCGCAAGCAGGAGCCGGTCAGCGACGTCAACGCGCTGATCAAGGACCTGGCCGAGCTGAAGGTCGGCGACCCGGTCGTGCATGCGAACCACGGCATCGGCCGCTACGTCGGCCTGCGCAACATCGATATCGGCGACGGGCCGAGCGAGTTCCTGCACCTCGAGTACGCCGACAAGGCGACGCTGTACGTGCCGGTCGCGCAGCTGCACCTGATCGCGCGCTACACCGGCGTCAGTGCAGAAGAAGCCCCGCTGCACCGGCTCGGCTCGGGCCAGTGGGACAAGGCCAAGCGCCGTGCCGCCGAGCAGGTGCGCGACACCGCGGCCGAGCTGCTGAATCTGTACGCCCGGCGTGCCGCGCGCGAGGGTTTCGCGTTCCGCTTCCAGCCGCACGACTACGAGGCCTTCGCCGCGAGCTTCGGCTTCGAAGAGACGCCGGATCAGCAGGCGGCGATCCACGCGGTGATCCAGGACATGGTGTCGCCGCAGCCGATGGACCGTCTCGTCTGCGGCGACGTCGGCTTCGGCAAGACCGAGGTCGCGCTGCGCGCCGCGTTCATCGCGGTCACCGGCGGCAAGCAGGTCGCGATCCTGGCGCCGACGACGCTGCTGGCCGAGCAGCACTACCAGAACATTTCAGACCGCTTCGGCAAGTGGCCGGTCAAGGTGGCCGAGATCTCGCGCTTCCGCTCCAGCAAGGAAGTCAAGGCGACGCTCGAAGGCCTGGCCGACGGCACCGTCGACATCGTCGTGGGTACCCACGCGCTGATCGGCGACAGGGTCAAGTTCAAGCGCCTCGGCCTGCTCGTGATCGACGAGGAACACCGCTTCGGCGTGCGCCACAAGGAGGCGATCAAGGCGATGCGCGCCGAGGTCGACGTGCTGACGCTGACGGCGACGCCGATCCCGAGAACGCTCGGCATGGCGCTCGAAGGCTTGCGTGACCTGAGCGTGATCGCGACCGCGCCGCAGCGGCGCCTCGCGATCAAGACCTTCGTGCGCACCGAGACCAGCGGCACGATCCGCGAGGCGGTGCTGCGCGAGTTGAAGCGCGGCGGGCAGGTCTATTTCCTGCACAACGAGGTCGAGACGATCAACGCGCGCCGCGACAAGCTCGCCGAGCTGCTGCCCGAGGCGCGCATCGCGGTCGCGCACGGGCAGATGCCCGAGCGCGAACTCGAGCGCGTGATGCGCGACTTCGTCGCGCAGCGCCACAACCTGCTGCTGTGCTCGACGATCATCGAGACCGGCATCGACGTGCCGAGCGCGAACACCATCGTGATGGCGCGCGCCGACAAGTTCGGCCTGGCGCAGCTGCACCAGCTGCGCGGGCGTGTCGGCCGCTCACACCACCAGGCGTACGCGTACCTGATGGTGCCGGATGTCGAAGGTCTGACGAAGGCCGCCGCGCAGCGGCTCGAGGCGATCCAGAGCATGGAAGAGCTCGGCTCGGGCTTCTACCTCGCGATGCACGATCTCGAGATCCGCGGCGCCGGCGAGGTGCTCGGCGACCACCAGAGCGGCAACATGATGGAGGTCGGCTTCCAGCTCTACAACGAGATGCTGGCCGAGGCGGTGCGCTCGCTGAAGATGGGCATCGAGCCCGACCTGCTGAGCCCGCTCGGCGCGACCACCGAGATCAACCTGCACGCGCCGGCGCTGCTGCCCGACGCCTACTGCGGCGACGTGCACACGCGGCTGTCGCTGTACAAGCGGCTCGCGTCGGCGAACACCAACGACCAGATCGACGCGCTGCTCGAGGAGGTGACCGACCGCTTCGGCAAGCTGCCGGCGCAGGGCCAGACGCTCTTCGACGTGCACCGCCTGCGCGTGCTCGCGAAACCGTTCGGCGTGACCAAGATCGACGCGGCGCCGCTGCTGACCGTGATCAGCTTCCGCCCGAACCCGCCGGTCGAGGCGCTGCGCATCATCGAGCTGGTGCAGAAGAACCGCCACATCAAGCTCGCCGGCAACGACAAGCTGCGGATCGAGCGCGACACGCCCGAGCCGGCCGCACGCGCGCAGCTGATCCGCGACGTGCTGCGCGCGCTCGGCGCGCCGAAGCTGCCGCAGGCGCAGGCGGCCTGAGATCGACGGCACTGCATCGTCGCAGCGGTTGACCGGCCGCACCAGATCGGCGACCTGTTAGCATTTCGCTTCCCTTTTGCTTCCTGGGAGACCGCATGCCCACCCTCGTCGTCAAGAACCTTCCAGAGCCGCTGCATGAGCGGCTGAAGGAGCAAGCTCGACAACACCACCGATCGATGAACAAGGAGGTGGTCGCCCTGATCGAGCAAGGGCTTCTGGCGCCGCGGTCGACACTCGCTCCGGCGCGGCCGCTGCCGCCGCTGGTGCGACTTCCCACCGGGCCAGTGACGACCGAGTGGATCGAAGCGGCCATCACCGAAGGCCGCGATTGACAGGTGCCGATGAAAGTCGTCGACACCAACATCCTCGTCTATCTGCTGCTGGAAGGCCCGCATAGCGAGGCAGCGCGCGCGCTGCATGCAGCCGACAGCGACTGGCAAAGCGAATCGTTCCTGATGGTGGAACTCGTCAACGTCCTGGCCACTGCCATGCGCACCGCGAAGCGTCCGCTCGACGCGACGCTGGAAACCCTGGCCGAAGCGCGGCACCTCATGTCGGCAGGGCTGCGCAGCGTGGAAGATCGCGACGTGCTGAACGCGGCTGCCCACTTTGGGATCAGCGGCTACGACGCTCGCTTCCTGGTCGTCGCCCAAGGGCTCGGTGAACCCCTGGTCACCGAAGATGCCAGGCTGCGCCGAGCCGCGCCCGAGGTCACCTGCTCACTTGCCGAAGCGCTGGCCCGGTGAGCGCGAGGTGACGCGATGGCCGCCCTGGAATTCGCCCCCGGCCTGTTCGTCCGCGGCATCACGCCGCCGCTGCGGCTGGCCGACTACCGGCTCGTCGCGTTCGACATGGACTCGACGCTGATCAACATCGAGTGCATCGACGAGATCGCCGCCGTGGCCGGCCGCGGCCCGCAGGTGGCCGCGATCACCGAGGCCGCGATGCGCGGCGAGCTTGCCGACTTCAAGGCGAGCCTGCGCGCGCGGCTCGCGCTGCTCGAAGGCGTGCCCGAGACGGCGCTGCACGAGGTGGTCGAGCAGCGGCTGCGCCTGAACCCCGGCGTCGAGCGCTTCGTCGCCGCGTGCCGCGCGGCCGGCATGGCGACGCTGCTCGTCTCCGGCGGCTTCAGCTTCTTCGCCGAGCGCGTGCGTGCACGGCTCGGGCTCGACCATGCGCGCAGCAACGTGCTCGAGATCGTCGACGGCCGCCTGACCGGCCGCACGCTCGACCAGGACTGGGGCGATCTCGTCGACGGCGCCGAGAAGCGCCGCACGCTGCTCGAACTGTGCGCGCGGCTGCAGATCGAGCCGGCGCAGGCGATCGCGGTCGGCGACGGCGCGAACGACCTGCCGATGATGGCGGCCGCGGGACTGAGCATCGCCTACCACCCGAAACCCGCGGTGCAGGCGCAGGCGTCGGCGTCGATCCTGAGCGGCGGGATGGACCGCGCGCTCGAGCTGTTCGGCGCGGAGCCGCTGCGTACAATCTGAGCCACACCCGATCTCCCCTGAGGAGGGCTTCGTGCAACGCAGGCTCGCCGCGATCCTGAGCGCCGACGCAGCCGGCTACAGCCGGCTGATGAGCGACGACGAGCTCGCCACCGTGCGCTCGATCTCGGTGTGCCGCAAGCTCGTCTGCGACCTGATCGAGACCCACCACGGCCGCACCGTCGATACCCCCGGCGACAACATCCTGGCCGAGTTCGGCAGCGCGCTCGACGCGGTCGAGGCCGCGTGCGCGATGCAGACCCAGCTGATCGCCTGCAATGCCGAGCTGCCCGAGCACCGCCGCATGGGCTTTCGCATCGGCGTCAACCTCGGCGACGTGATCGTCGAAGACGGCCGCGTCTACGGCGACGGCGTCAACATCGCGGCGCGGCTCGAGGCGCTGGCCGAGGTCGGCGGCATCTGCGTGTCGGGCAAGGTTCACGACGAGGTGCGCGGCAAGCTCGCCTGCGCGTTCGAGGACATCGGCGCGCAGACGCTGCACAACATCGCCGCGCCGGTGCGCGCCTACCGCATCGCCCCGGCCGGCGCGCCGCCGGCGGCGGCCCCATCGGCGCCCGCCGCGGTGACCGCGGTGCGGCCCTCGGTGATGGTGCTGCCGTTCGTCAACATGAGCGGCGTGGCCGAGCAGGAGTTCTTCGTCGATGGCCTGACCGAAGACATCCTGACCGAGCTGTCGCGCTTTCGCGAGCTGTTCGTGATCTCGCGCAACACCTCGTTCAAGTTCAAGGGCCAGACGGTCGACGTGAAGAGCGTCGCGCGCGACCTCGGCGTGCAGTACGTGCTCGAGGGCAGCGTGCGGCGGGTCGGCGACCGGGTGCGCATCACCGCGCAGCTGATCGACGCCGAGGCCGATCGGCACGTCTGGGCCGAACGCTACGACCGCAAGCTGGAAGACATCTTCGCGATCCAGGACGAGATGACGAGCGCGATCGTCGCGGTGCTGCCGGGCCGCGTCGAAGCCGCGACCGCCGACCGCGCGGCGCGCAAGCCGACCGGCAGCATGGCCGCGTACGAATGTCTGGTGACGAGCAAGGTGCTGCACCACCGCTCGACGCGCGCGGAGAACGTCGAAGCGCTGCGCCTGGTCACGCGCGCCACCGAGCTCGACCCGAACTACGCTCACGCGCACGCCTGGCGCGGCTGCATCATCGGCCAGGCCTGGACGTACAACTGGTGCGACGATCTCGCCGCCGCGCAGGTCGAGATCGAGCGCGAGCTGAAGCTGGCGCTGGCGCTCGACGACAACGACAGCGACGTGCATCGCATCCTCGCCGCGGTCTACACGCTCCAGAACGACTTCGACAAGCTGCTGTACCACCAGCGCCGCGCGCTCAGCCTGAACCCGAACGACGACCTGATCGTCGTGCAGCAGGGCGAGATCCTCACCTGGCTCGGCCAGCCCGACGAGGGCGTCGAGTGGATCCTGAAGGCGATGCGGCTGAACCCGTTCCACCCCGACCGCTTCTGGAGCCACCTCGGCCGCGCCCACTTCGTCGCGCGCCGCTATGCCGTGGCGATCGACGCGCTGCTGCGCATCGCGGTGCCGAACGCGCTGCAGCACGCGCTGCTCGCGGCCTGCTTCGCGCGCCTCGGCGATGCGGCGCAGGCGCGCCAGCACCTCGACGCGGCATTGAAGCAGCGGCCCGGGATGGCGGTGGCCGGCGACATCGAGCCGACGCTGCACTACCGGCACGCCGCCGACCTCGAGCACCACCGCGAGAGCCTGCTGCAGGCCGGCTTCGCGGCCTGACGCGCCGGGCTCGTCAGCCGCCGGGCGCCGGCATCACGACGATGCCGTCTTCATCGGCGACGAGCCACTCGCCGGGCGCGACGCGCACGCCGCCGATCAGCACCGGAACGTCGCGCTGGCCCGCGTTGCGGCGCTCGGTCGGCATCGGGATCAGCGCGCGTGCGCGGATGCCGATGTCGCAGGCCGCGAGCTCGGCGCTGTCGCGCACGCACCCGTCGATCACCACCCCGGCCCAGCCGTTCTTCGCCGCCGCCGCGGCGATGTTGCCGCCGACGAGCGCGCGCCGCAGCGAGCCGCCGCCGTCGACGACGAGCACGCGGCCGGCGCCGGGCGATTCGAGTGCGGCCTTGACGAACGAGTTGTCCTCGAAGCACTGCACGGTGCTGACGAGGCCGGCGAAGCGCGTGCGCTTGCCGTAGTCGCGAAACAGCGGCGGCAGCACGCGGAACGAACCATCTGTGTCGCTCTTGTGCGCATCGCACAGGTCGCCGGTAACAAGAGAGGTGGGCGTGCTCATGGGTCGATCTTGCGTCAAGTTGAAGGGGCGGCGCGCGCGCGGGCGACGCGGCGGATCGCGCTCAGCGTCGTGCGCGTGGTGCTGATGTCGGCGTCGAGCTTCAGGTGCAGCAGCGTCGGCCGGTCGGC
>DATMIN010000034.1:0-4230 GCA_035554275.1 Burkholderiaceae bacterium | reverse complement strand
GCGCGCTGGATCGACTCGCGCACCGCGCGGTAGTTGTAGTCCTGGATCTTCTTGTCGTCCTCGGCGAGCCAGTGGATGAACACGCCCACGCAGATGAACAGATTGTCGGCCTCGCCGGCCGGGATCGTGCCGTCCTCGACCGAGTCGGCCACGGCCATCGCCACGCCGCGCTGCGCCGGGCCGAACATCTGCACCGCCTGCTTCGCACCCTTGATCGTGACCTTGTTGAACATCACGGTCGCGGGCTTGGTGAGCAGGTTCGGCGCGACGACGGCGAGCAGCGAGGTGAAGCCATCCTTGTTGTTCGTCAGCGCGTTCGCGAACGCCGACTCGACCGGGCTGCCGCGCGGCCCGATGATCAGGTCGATGTGGGCCACTTCGTTGCCCTCGCCGACGAGCGACTCGCCGACCATCATGCGATCAATCTTTGCCATGTTTTGCATCTCCTGTGTACGGTTCCTTGGGGTTTTCCCACACCGCCCGTGACGGCCGGCGCGACCCCGTACTAAACACGTTCCGTGCCATCGGCGCAGGCGGCCGCGGCGCGGCTCAGCGGCGCGATTCGGCGGCGTCCCACAGCCCGGCGATCCACAGCGCGGCGACGGTCAGGTCGGCACTGGTGCCCGGGTTCAGGCCGTCGGCCTTGAGCGCCTCGTCCCAGGCGGCGAAGGCCGGGTCGGCATCGAGGTCGGCGCCCTGTGCGGAACGCTCGCGCCAGCCCTGCGCCGCGCGCATGACAGTCTGTGCCACGGCCGGCCCGTGTTTGCGAACAATGTGTGAATCGGGCGCCGTGGCCGCGAACCCCAGGTAAACCCGTTGCACGGCGGCCGCGAGCGCCGGCGGCGGCGGTGCCTCGGCGCCGGGGTCGAAGCGGGCGAGCAAGCCCGGCAGGTGCGGTGCCTGCGCGCTCATCTCAAACAGATCGGCATAGCCGTCACGGTACTGGCGCGCGATGCGGTCGCGCTCGGCGGCCAGCGCCATCGCGGCGCGCAGGTCGATGCCGGGCGCGTCGTGCACGTCCTGCGCGTCGACCCGCCCGAGGCCGGCGGGGCGGGCGCGCGCGATCGCGCGGTACGCGGCGCGCGTGTCGTCGAGATCGAGGTCGGCCAGCACCGCGCCGATCGACACCTGCAGCGCGGCGCGCGTGGGCGATGGCGACAGCGCATCGAGCGCCTTCGCAATCGGCGCGCACAGCAGCACGATGCCGAGGTTGGTGTTGCAGCCGGCGACCGCCCACGTCGCCTCGATCGCGCGCTCGATGCGTTCGCCGACGCGCGCGCCGCGCGCCAGCAGCGGCAGCACCGACGCGCGCGCGCTCGCCTCGAACAGCGCCGCGCTCATGCCATGGCCCGGCGACGCGCGGCTGACGTTGCCGGGCTTGCGCACCGCGACATCGAGCGTGCAGGCGCGCAGGTAGCTCAGCCGCGCGTGCGCGGCATCGCCTCGCCCATTCACGCGCGGCGCTCCGCGTCGGTGGCGCGTGCCGCCGCGAGCTTGCGGTCGAGCAGGTCGTCGACGATCGCGCGCGCGATGTTCGCTGGCGTCACGCGCTGCAGCCCGCGCCACGCGGCGACGCCGTTGACCTCGAGCACCTCGATGCGCCCGCCGTTCGGGATCAGGTCGACGCCGGCGTAGTCCATCGCGAGCGTCGCCGCGGCGCGCTCGGCCAGGCTGGCGAGCGCCGGCGTCAGCGCCGCGGGCTCGCAGCGTGCGCCCTGCGCGACGTTGTGGATCCAGTGCGCGCTGACGCGCTTCATCGCCGTCAGCGCGCGGCCGCCGACGACGAGCACGCGCCAGTCGAAGCCGGGCTCGCTGCGCGCCGGCACGAAGCGCTGCAGGTACGCGAGCGAGCCGTACTCGCGCCGCAGCGCCGGCACCGAAGGCACCGCGTGGTGCACGCCGTCGACCTCGCCGACCAGCCGCAGCCCCTTGCCCTGCGACCCGAACAGCGGCTTGAGCACCAGCGCATGCCCGGCCGCGCCCTCGCGCACCGCGATGCGCCGCGCCTGCGCGGCCGATTCGGTGGCCCAGGTCGGCGGCGTCGGCACGCCGGCGGCATGCAGCAGCAGGCTCGTCATCGCCTTGTCGACGCTGCGCTCGATCGCGCGCGCATCGTTGTAGACCGGCACGCCGAGCTCGCGCAGCGCGTGCAGCACGCCGAGCCGCTTGGTCACCTGCTCGAACGTGCCGCCGGCGATGCCGCGCACCAGCACCGCGTCGGGCAGCTCGCGGCCGAAGCCGGGGATCG
Organism: Burkholderiaceae bacterium; assembly: GCA_035554275.1. Classification (GTDB taxonomy): domain Bacteria; phylum Pseudomonadota; class Gammaproteobacteria; order Burkholderiales; family Burkholderiaceae_C; genus LMDS01. The sequence continues at coordinate 1,982 of DATMIN010000034.1, read as the reverse complement.
CGAGGCCGTGCCATGCCGCCGACGTGTCGATGTGGCAGTCGGCCAGGTCGATGCAGCGGCCGCTCGCGCCGCGCGCGCGCAGCGCCGCCTGCAGCTGGCGCGTGTGCCAGCCGACCTCGTCGGTCATGATCGCGACGCGCGTCATCGCATGCAGCCCACGCGCCTCATGCGCCCTGCGCGGCGTGCAGCCACTGCTCGCGCAGCAGCCCCATCTCGAGCGCGCCGGCATGCCAGGTCTGGCCGCTCGCGAGGCTGCTGACCCACACTTCGGCCGGCGCGAACAGCGCCGGGTCGATTTTGTAGAAGTCGTAGTCGGCGGCTTTGAACAGATCGGCGAAGCACTTGCCGTGGTCGCGCGAGTTGCCCGACGGCAGCTCGCGCGCGAGCCGGCGCGCGGCCTCGTCGTCGCCGCGCACCGTCAGGTGGACGCGCCCGCCGTACAGGATCGCGTCGTTGGTGCGGCCCATCGCGACCACGCCGTCCGGGCTCGGCGCCGGCAGCGGCGCGTGCGCGATACCCTCGACGATGTCGCCGAGCGCGAAGCCGAGCGTGTGCGCCTTGTGCAGCGCGACCTCGAGCACGCGCGCGACCACCTGCGTGGTGCCGGCCGGGCTCGACGTCGGCGTCAGGATCACCGTCAGCGCCGCCGGTGCGAGCGCGCAATCGCGCAGCAGCTTGTCGATCACGACGGGCGGCGGCACGCGGTCGACCTCGAGCACGATCACGCCGTGCTCCGCACGATCGCGATAACCGAGCTCGGCGAACAGCGCCTCCTTCGCGGCCAGCGCGCGCGCCGGGCCGGAGCCGAGCGCGAAGAACTTCTTGGCGCCGGTCTCCTCCTTGCTCGCCGCGAGGCTCCAGCCCGCGTACTGCGCGCCCAGGCACGCCAGCACCGGCTGCGCGCTGCGCACCTCGACCCACGTCGGCCAGCCCTCGCTCACGCCGCCGCGAATCGCCACGTCGCCGAAGCCGCCGAGGCAGATCTCGGCGATGCGCCGGCCGGCCTCGATGCTGCCGCGCGCCTCGATGCCGGCATCGACGAGGCACACGCCCGAGGCGTCGGTGCGCGGCGCGATGCCGAGCGCGGCGGCGTCGGCAAGCAGGCGCTCGACGAGCGGGCGCGCGTTCGCGTTGACGCTGAGCGCGATTCCGGCGAGCGGCGCCACGGCGGCGGAATGGGCTTCGGTCATGGGGTCGTCTCCAGCAGGTTCTGGACCGCGTCGCGGGCGGTGCTCAGCGCAGTGTGCACCGGCGCCGCCGCGGCGCCGTGCGCGCTGACGCTGCACACCGGATCGCCGGCGTCGAAGCGCGTGCCGGCGGCGGGCACATCGTGCACATCGTCGCGATCGGCGAGGCCGCGCGCCGCGTGTTCGCCGAGCGTGAACGCGCGCGGCGCGAACACGATCTCCAAGCCCGCCACGCGCGCCGGCACGAACACCTCGCGCGCCGGCAGCTCGGCGTGCAGGCAGGCGCGCAACTGCGCGTCGATCAGCCCGCGCGCCGCGTACAGCGCGAGGCTCGCGGGCGGCCGCGGATTCACCTCGAGCACCTGCACCGCAGCGCCGTCGACGAGCATGTCGAGGCTGCACCAGCCGCGCAGCGCGAACGCAGCGGCGAGCGTCTGCACCGCTTCGTCGATGCGGCGCGCGATGCTCGAGGCCGCCGACACCGGCCCGACACAGCCGTGGAACACATGCGGCCGCGCGCCGCGCGGGCGCACGATCAGTTCGTTGACGCCGACGACGCGCGCGCCGCGGCCGTTGGCGATGAAGGTCGCCGACATCGGCGTGCCCGCGACCTCGCACTGGAAGTAGCGGCTGCCGCCGGGCGCGACGCGCTCGTCGACGTCGGCCACACGGATGTGCCAGCCGCCGCAGCCGGCCGCATCCTTGCGCAGCCAACGGCCGCCGGCGCCGGGCGCGGCGACGTCGAAGCGCACCGGCGGGTGCGCGATGCCGTGCGCGGCGAGCGTGGCGAAGAAC
>DATMIN010000033.1:0-3173 GCA_035554275.1 Burkholderiaceae bacterium | reverse complement strand
GCGCAGATCGAGGCGCAGCGGCGCGAGACCGGCCACGCGCGCGCGCCCACGCTCGGCTGGGTCTACCTGACCGACGCCTACGCGGTGCAGGCCGACGCGCTGCTGGCCGAGATGCGCCAGCGCTGGCCGGGCGTCGAGTGGGTCGGCGCGACCGGCGTGGGCATCGCCGCCAGCGGCGTCGAATACTTCGACGAGCCGGCGCTGTCGCTGCTGCTGACCGACCTCGCGCCCGAACACTTCCGCGTCTTTTCGGGCGCGCGGCCGCTGACCGACTTCGACGCCCACACCGCCAACGTCCACGCCGACCCGGCCACCGCCGACCTCGCCGAGCTGCTGCACGAGATGGGCGCGCGCACCGCGACCGGCTACCTGTTCGGCGGGCTCGCGTCGGCGCCGTCGCGCGCGCTGCACATCGCCGGCAACGCGCTCGCCGGCGGCCTCTCGGGCGTCGCGTTCGATCGATTCGTGCCGCTGGTCTCGCGCATCACGCAGGGCTGCCAGCCGGTCGGCCCGACGCGCGAAGTGACGGCTGCGACGCGCAATCTGATCACCGAACTCGACGGCGAGCCCGCGCTCGACTGCCTGCTGCGCGACCTCGGCCTCGAGGGTGTCGACCCGCGCAGCGCGCTGCCGAAGCTGCGCCAGGTGCTGGTCGGCCTGAGCGACATCGACGAGCGCGCCGCGCCGGCCGAAGACGCCGCGACGCGCAGCGTGTTCGACAGGGTCGCGCGCCACAGCGCGAGCACGCGCGCGTTCGGCGCCGACACGCGGGTGCGCAACCTCGTCGGCCTCGACGCGACGCGGCGCGGCATCGCGATCGCCGACCACGCCGAGGTCGGCGGGCAGCTCGCGTTCTGCGCCCGCCATGTCGAGGCGGCGCGGCGCGACCTGATGCGCATCTGCGCCGAGGTGCGCGAGGAACTCGAGCCCGACGAGCTGCCGCTGCCGGCCGCGCTCGCGCTGAAGGAAGGCGCACCCGACGCCGCGCCCGGCGGCGCCGGCACCGGCATCGCCGGCGCGATCTACGTCAGCTGCGCCGGCCGCGGCGGCGCGCATTTCGGCGCGCCGTCGGCCGAGCTGGCGATCGTGCGCCACGCGCTCGGCGACGTGCCGCTGGCCGGCTTCTTCGCCGCCGGCGAGATCGCGCGCCGGCATCTCTACGGCTACACCGGCGTGCTGACGGTGTTCCGCGACAACGGCGATGCCGCCGGCTGAGCTTCAGGGTCATCGCGTCACGCTGCGGCGCTGGGTCGACGCCGACCTGGCGCCGTTCGCCGCGCTCAACGCCGACCCCGAGGTGATGCTGCGCATGAGCAAGGCGCTCGCGCGTGACGAGAGCGACGCGATGGCCGGGCGCATCCGCGCGCACTTCGCCGAGCACGGCTTCGGCCTGTGGGCGCTCGACGTGCCGGGGCTCGGCTTCGCCGGCTTCGTCGGCGTCGCGAAGGTGGCGTTCGCGATCCCGTTCGCGGGCCTGGCCGAGCCGCCGTTCGAGATCGGCTGGCGCCTGGCGCGCGCGGCCTGGGGCCACGGCTACGCGACCGAGGGCGCGACGCTCGCGCTGCGCCACGCGTTCGAGGTCGCGGCGCTGCCGCAGGTGGTCTCGTTCGCGGCGCTCGACAATGCGCCGTCGATCGCGGTGATGGAGCGCATCGGCCTGACGCGGCGCGGCGAGTTCGACCACCCGCGGCTACCGCCGGAGCACCGCTCTTACCGCCACGTGCTGTATGCACGTGAGCGTGCGCAAGACCGTGCGCAAGAGCGCGCCAAGGAGGGCCGATGAACGCAGCGCTGCCGAAGTCGCTGACGGTCGAGCTCGACGAGCGCGCGCGCCACCAGGCCGAGGTCGTCGCCGCGCTCGCGCCGCTGCTGCCGCCGCACGCGCTGCTCTGGCACCGCGAAGACACCACGCCGTACGAATGCGACGGCCTGACCGCCTACCGCGAGCCGCCGCTCGTCGTCGCGCTGCCCGAGACTGAAAGCGAGGTCGCCGCGGTGCTGCGCGAGTGCCATCGCCTGAACGTGCCGATCGTCTCGCGTGGCGCCGGCACCGGCCTGTCGGGCGGGGCGCTGCCGCACCGGCTGGGCGTGACGCTGAGCCTGGCGAAGTTCAACAAGATCGTGAAGATCGACGCGGCGGCGCGCACCGCGACCGTCCAGTGCGGCGTGCGCAACCTCGCGATCAGCGAGGCCGCCGCGCCCTACGGCCTGTACTACGCGCCCGATCCGAGCAGCCAGATCGCCTGCACGATCGGCGGCAACGTGGCCGAGAACTCGGGCGGCGTGCACTGCCTCAAATATGGTCTGACACTGCACAACGTGCTGCGCGTGCGCGGCCTCTTGGTCGACGGTGCGGCGGTCGAGTTCGGCGCCGAGGCGCTCGACTGCGCGGGCCTGGACCTGATGACGATCCTGGTCGGCAGCGAGGGCATGCTCGCGGTCACGCTCGAGGTCACCGTCAAGCTGGTGCCGAAGCCGCAGCTCGCGCGCTGCATCATGGCCAGCTTCGACGACATCCGAAAGGCCGGCGACGCGGTCGCGAACGTGATCGCCGCCGGCATCATCCCGGCCGGCCTCGAGATGATGGACAAGCCGATGATCGCCGCGGTCGAAGCCTACGTGCACGCCGGCTACGACCTCGACGCGAAGGCGATCCTGCTGTGCGAGAGCGACGGCACGCCGGAAGAGGTGGCCGAGGAGATCGCGCGCATGCAGGCGGTGCTCGGCGCGAGCGGCGCGACGCGCCTCGAAGTCAGCACCGACGAAGCGCAGCGGCTGAAGTTCTGGAGCGGGCGCAAGAACGCCTTCCCGGCGACCGGGCGCCTGAGCCCCGACTACATGTGCATGGACTCGACGATCCCGCGCAAGCGGCTGGCCGACATCCTGATCGCGATCGAAGCGATGGCGCAGAAGTACGCCCTGCGCTGCGCCAACGTGTTCCACGCCGGCGACGGCAACCTGCACCCGCTGATCATGTTCGACGCCAACGACGCCGACCAGCTGCACCGCTGTGAACTGTTCGGCGCCGACATCCTGGAGACGAGCGTCGCGATGGGCGGCACGGTGTCGGGCGAGCACGGCGTGGGCATCGAGAAGCTCTCGGCGATGTGCGTGCAGTTCGCGCCCGAGGAGCGCGAGCAGATGCTGGCGCTGAAGCGCGCGTTCGACCCGAA
>DATMIN010000032.1:0-4140 GCA_035554275.1 Burkholderiaceae bacterium | reverse complement strand
GGCGGCTTCGTGCGCGCCGCGCGCGGCATCGCCGAGCACGGGCGCTTCGACGGCCTCGAGGGCGCGACGTCGGGCGCCGAGCTCAACGCGCTGTTCCGCGACCCGCGCTAGGCGCGCGGCCGGCCTCGGCCGCGCCCGAATGCTCCACCAGCGTCAGCGCCGCCCGCTGCGGCGGCTGCGCGGCCTCGCCCGCTTCGGGCTCGAACTCGGCCCGCTGCGCCGCGACGAGCATGTAGTCGCGCATGCAGCGGTCCATGTTCACGATCACGACATCGAGGCGGCGCAGCGTCGCCGTCGAGACGGCCGGCGCCCGGCCCTCGAGACCGAAGTACTCGGCACGCCAGCGGCACCAGTCCTGATACGCCGCATCGAGAAGGAAGGCGTACAGGTCGGGGCGCATGCGGCGAGTCTGCGCCGCGCCGCGCGGGTGTTCTGTGCGCTGGCGCACACAACGACGATGACCGCCGTCGCGGGCGGCGCTGTCACGCGGAATTCACACGGCGTCGCTAGCGTCCACGCGGTCTTGTCGGGCGGAGCCTGTCGATGGATTCCCTGTTACGCCGCCGTACCCTGCTGCACGCCGGATTCGCCGGCGGCCTGTCGCTGGCGCTGCCGCGGGCGGCGCGCGCCTGCGAGTTCTTCACGACGACGCTGCGCGTCACGCACCCGTGGACGCGCGCCACCGCGGCCGGCGAGCGCACGGCGGTCGTCTGCATGGTGTTCGACCAGGTCAGCGCGCCCGATCGGCTGATCGGCATCCAGACGCCGGTCGCCACGCGTGCCGAACTGGCCGGGCGGGCCGTGAACCTCGCGATCCGGCCGGGGCGCACCACCACGCTCGGCGAGACCGGTGCGGTGCTCCGCCTCGTGGGCCTGACGCAGCCGCTCGAGATCGGGCGCACCTACCCGCTGCAGTTGCGGTTCGAGCGCGGCGGCGTCGTCAACGCCGACCTCAGCGTCGACTACGAAAGCGCCGGCTGACACGCGCGGGTCACGCGGTCGTCACCGCGGCTGCCTAGCATGCCCCGAGCCCGCCCGATCGACCGGGCTGCCGCACCGTGAACAAACACCAAACCCGAGGAGAAGCTTCGATGAGATTCGAGTTCCGCAAGACCCCGCTGGCCGTGGCCGCCGTCGCGGCGATCGGCAGCGTCGCGTTGTCCGGCGCGCCGGTGCCGGCGAGCGCCGCCGACAAGAACGCCGGCCAGTACGTGACCGGCGACTTCCACAACCACACCACCTGCTCCGACGGCTCGATCTCGATGCAGAAGCTGGTCAGGAAGGCGACCGAGAAGACCGAAGGCAACTGGGGACTCGACTGGTTCGTGCAGGCCGGCCACGGCAACAGCGGCGGCACGCGCAACTGCACGCTCGCCGAGGACGAAAGTCTGAGCACGCCGGCTTACCCGCTCATCGCCGGCACCGGCCCGAACACGACCTGGGCCGCCAGCATCGGCGCCTCCAACGTCAAGGGCGACCCGCAAACGAACAACACCCCGCCGGCCTACATGTGGCGCTGGCAGTCGATCCAGGAGTACCAGTACCCGGTGCTCGAATACCTGTCCGCGTACAAGAACGTGCCGCTGTTCATGGGCAACGAGTCGATCGTCGCCGGGCACGAGCATGCGTCGATGTCGGTCATCAGCGGCCAGATCCCGCCCGCGCTCGACAACGCGACGCTGCCCACGAGCCCCGGCCCGCTGACCGCACGCTACACGGCGCTCGGCAACGCCAACGCACTCGCGCAGTGGAACTACTGCTTCGACCTCGGCGACACCGACACCAGCCGCGGCAACGTCACCGGCTCGGCCATCGGCAACAACTGGCAGTGCGCGGTGCCGGGCAGCAACAGCGCGGCCGACGCGAGCTGGAGCGCGAAGGCGCAGAAGCTGATCCCGGCCAGCGGCGCCGGCACCGGCGTGCGCGGCCACGCCAAGACGCTCGAGGCGATCAAGTGGATGGTGGCCTACCACCCGAGCGGCAGCTACTACGTGCCCGCCCACCTCGAGCGCGCCGGCCCGTTCTTCGCCGACGGCAACCAGGGCTACAACATCGAGCACCTGCGCGACTTCAACAACGCCGGGCCCGACATCGCGTTCGGCTTCGAGAGCCAGCCGGGGCACGGCGCGTCGAGCAACCGCGGCGAGTACCAGGTCAAGCGCAACAAATTCGCCGATACGCTGGTCGATTCGGTCGGCGGCACCACCTACGGCGGCACCGGCGTGTATGCCGCGCTGGTCGGCGGGGTGTGGGACGCGTTGCTCGGCGAGGGCCGCAACTACTGGTTCTTCGCCAGTTCCGACTGGCACAACCGCGGCATCTTCGGCCCCGACGACCGGCGCTCGACGCAGGACTTCCAGCCCGGCGAGTACCAGCGCGACTTCGTGATGGTGCGCAATGGCGCCGACAAGCTGCGCCCCCAGACCATCGTCAACGGCCTGCGCACCGGCAACAGCTTCGCCGCCAGCGGCCAGCTGATCGACCGGCTCGCGTTCGTCGCCTGCGCGTCGAGCAAGGGCGGCGGCGGGTTCCGCCCCGACGCGTCGGCCGAGGCGCAGGCGGTCAACGCGGCGACCAAGAACACCAGCGTCGACACGCCGCGCTGCGCGACGATGGGCGAGAAGCTCGTCGTCAAGCCGGGCGACGAGATCGTCGTCGCGATCGTCGTGCGTGATCCGGAGGGCAAGAACAACGCGCCGTACACCTTCGCGAACCCGTCGCTGCTGCAGGTCGGCACCAAGCAGCCGATCAACATGCCGGTGCTCGACCACGTCGACCTGATCCGCGGGCTGGTCAGCGGCTACAAGACGCCCGGCGCCGCCGACTACGCCGGCGAGTGGCCGCGCAACACCGCCTGGCTGAAGGACGACGGCACGACCGCTGGCCTGTCGGTGGTGCCGACCGCGGCCAAGAACGCGAGCGCCGCGGTGATCAAGACGTTCAGCGGCAGCGGCCGCACGCCGTGGGCCGCGGTGCGCTCGGGCGAAGACAACAGCGGCTTCCTGAAGATGAGCTACCGCATCCCGGCGGTGACGGCGTCGCAGTACATCCGCCTGCGCGGCACCAACCTGCCACCGGCGGTGCCGTACGAAACCGATGCGAACGGCAACCCGCTGGCCGATCTGTTCACGAACCAGAACGACCCGACCAAGCTGCGCATTCCGTGCACCACGGTCGGCACGAACGTGCCGGCGACCGGCGCGAACTACACCGGCACCGACATCGACGGCTGCCCGGCGCACCTGCCGGTCGTGGGTGGTGTGAAGTACGTGGCCTACGACGTGGCCGCGTGGGCCGACCTCTGGTTCTACAGCAACCCGATCTACATCGAGGTCGAGGGTTCGACCGCGGTGGCAGGCGTCAAGTAAGTCTCTCCGGGTGCGGTTCGCTGCACCCTCAGGCGCCGCGCGGCAGGACCGCGTGGCGCGCTTTTCGTTTTGGTTTTGGCTTTTGTTTTCGATCGAGCGCCGACATGTCCAGCACCTTCCCACCCGCCGGTCTTCCTTCCACCGCCTTGCGCCGACCGCGCGCGTCGCCGACCTGGACGCGCGAACCGCTGCTGCACTTCGCGCTGCTCGGCGCCCTGCTGTTCGGCGCCGACCACCTGCTCGCGCAGCGCGCCGACGATCCGCACACGATCGTCGTCGGCGCCGAGGTCGACCGCGAGGCGGCACAGGTCTTCCAGGCCGCCCGCGGCCGCGCACCGAGCGCCGACGAGCTCGCCGCGCTGCGCCGCGTCTGGCTCGACAACGAGGTGCTGTATCGCGAGGGGCTGGCGCTGCAGGTCGACAAGGGCGATACCGCGATCCGCGAGCGCGTGATCTTCAAGGCGCTCAGCGTCGTCGATGCCGGCACCAGGCTGCCCGCCCACGACGACGCGCTGCTGCGCCGTTGGTTCGAGGCGCACCGCGCGAAGTACGACGAGCCGGCGCGCTTCGACTTCCAGGAGGCGGTGCTCGCCGGCGAGAGCAGCGAAGCGATGGTGCGCGCGTTCGCCGACGCGCTCAACGCCGGCACGCCCGGCGACGCGAAAGCCGGCCTGCGCGTGTTCAAGGGCCGGCCGCACGCCAACCTCGAGCAGAGCTACGGGGCCGAGTTCGCACGCGCGCTCGAGAGCGCGCCGCCCGGCGAGTGGCGCGC
>DATMIN010000031.1:0-16776 GCA_035554275.1 Burkholderiaceae bacterium | reverse complement strand
CATCGCCGGGCAGCGATCGCCCCTTGGCGCTGACGATGCCCTGGGTCGCGGTCTGCTCGAGGCCGTAGGGCGCGCCGATCGCGAGCACCGGGTCGCCGACCTCGAGGCCCTTCGGGTCGCCGAGGCGAACCACGGGAAGATCCCTGGCGTCGATGCGCAGCACGGCGATGTCGGTCGTGGCGTCGCTGCCCAGCACCTTGGCGCTGAACTCGCGCCGGTCACTGAGCTTGACGGTCACGTCCTTGGCTTCGCGCACGACGTGCGCATTCGTCAGGATCAGGCCGTCCGAACTGATGATGAAGCCCGAGCCGAGCCCTCTGAACGGCACCTGCCCGCCACGCTGACCGCGCTGCTGCAGGCCGGGCATGCCCTTGAAGAACTTGAAGAACGGGTCGTCCTCCAGGCCCGGCGGCAGGCCCTGCTCTTCGGCCGAGGCCTTGTGCGTGCCGGCCACCGTGACGCCGACGACGGCGGGCCCGAAGGTCTTGACGATCGCGCGGTAGTTCGGCACCGACTGCGTCGTGAGCGGCGCCACGGCGGCCGGCGCGGTGACATCGGAGACGGCGGTGTAGCCGCCCTGCGCCGGCGCGGGCTTGCTCTTGAACCAGCCGGGCACCAAGTCGAGCGCGCTGGCGCTACTGACGCCCAGCACGCCGGCCGCGACCAGCGCGGCGCTAAGGGGTTTGATCTTCATCATGGTCGGTCGCTCTCCGGAACGCAGCGCGGGAGATTCCGCGTGCGATCGACAATAGCGCCGGCCGGTTAACGCTCGGTTAGCGCCGGGTTAAGCGAAGGTTAGAGGGCTTCGATAGGGCCACAACCCGCTCGTGTTGGGCCACTGTTCCAGGTCGTCTGCGCCGTCGGCCGGCAGGGAAGGCCGCAGCAGCGTCGCAGCCTGGGCCACCACCTGCCGCGTGACTTCTTCAGATAGCGCGGGCTCATGCTCCCAGTGGTGCCAGTACAGATCGACCGCCACCGACTGGCGCGCCGCCAGATCGACCAAACCGGAGGACTCGCCCAGTGCCTGAACCTGCATGACCGGCACGAGTCCATAGCCGACGCCCGCGCGCAGGGCCTGCAGCAGTGCCCCGGGTTCGGGCAGGAAGTGGCGGGCATAGCGCTCGACCGAGAAGCCGAAGACGGCGCGCAGGAACGCGTTGTGCAATGAGTCCTTGCGGTTGAAGACCACGGCCGGGGCGCGCAAGACGGCCGGCACCGACAGCCCCTGCGGGAAGTGCTTGTCGGCGAACTCCTGCGTCGCGTAGCAGCGGTACTCCATCCTGCCCAGGGGCCGCGCCAGGAATCCAGAAGCCGCCTTGTCCTCGGTCGACACGCAGCCGACGACCTCGCCGCGCATCAACCGGGCCAGCGTGTGGCATTGGTCGTCGACGACGACCTCGATAGCGATGTGCCGCCGCGCCAGCAGCAACCACAGCACGCTCGGGAACCAGGTGGCCAGCGAGTCGGCATTGACGGCGACCGCAACCGGCACCAGTGCGGCGCTATCCGATGACGGACGCAGCGCCGTCATCGTCGCCTGCTCGCTCATGCACATGGCCTTCACATGGCGCAGCAACACTTCACCGGCAGCGGTTGCAACGACCGGCCGATCTCGCACCAGCAATACCGCCGCGACGCCTTCTTCCAACGCCTTGATGCGCTGCGACACCGCGCCTCGGCTGACGTTGAGCACCATCGCAGCTCGCTCGAAGCTGCCTTCGGCCACGATCGTGGCGAAGGTCTGCAACTGCTCCCTGTCCATCGCTCCTGCTGACGCCATGTCTGCCTTTCGAGATGCCCAACGAAGGAATAGGGTCAACCCAACCGCCGCCCGCAAGATTGCGGAGGAACGTCGTCTCCATCAAGAAAGAGGCCCACTTCGAGCGCACCGTGGCGGCGCACGGGGCATCAGTGAATCGTAGAGAGGGCGCGAGAGAAGTCAATGCAATTTATCTTTGCAATTGGTAAAGACCCGCTATTTGGTGAGAGAGCCGCTTCACGCCGTTGAGGCGGGGCGACCATGATCTCTAGGCGCTTCCATCACGGGTTGCGGCCATCGTCTTCCGAATGCAGTCGGCGGTACGAATGGCCAGCGCCACCATCGTCAGGGTCGGCTGAAGCGCGGTCGGCGTGACGAAGGTGCCGCCGCCGCACACGTAGAGCCCGCCCGTCTCGTGCACGGCCCCGTACGAATCGACCACGCTGTCGCGCCGGTCGGTGCCCATGCGGCACGTGCCCAGGTGGTGATGCGCCGACCAGAACTGCTCGATCGGCACGATGTCGAGCGATTCCGCCGCCAAAGCCCCCGCGAAACGCTTGCCGATGTCGCCGGCGAAGGCGTAGGTCTGATGATCGAAATCATCGAGTTCGTAGTGCAGATGAAGGAATGGATCCCCGAATCGGTCGCTCTCGCCACCGAGTTCGACATACTTGACCGGGCTCGGCCGGACCTCGGCGTTGAAGGTGATGCTTCTGCAATTCAGCACCGGGCGCATCGCCTCCAGGATGTCGGCGGCGCTGCGCCAATCGCGCTTCTCCAGGGGCCCCGTGCGTCCGCGGTTGTAGCTGTCGAACAGTTCGACGCTGACGCCGCCGTGATGGCGCAGCCCGGGCGGCTCGACAAACTGATGCGACAGCAAGGTGGGCGGCCCGGCGCGGCCCGGCATGGTCTTTTCCTTGAATTCCATGTGGCCCCACCAGATGTGATGGAAGCCGAGATTCCGGCCGACCTGCCCGGACTCGTTGCCGATGCCGTGGCGATGGATCCCGCCGGCCTTGGAAAGAAGCAGCAGCCTGGCGGATTCGAGCCCGCCCGCGGCCACGATGATGATGTCGGCCGGGTGCTCGACGGCCGCGGCGCCGTGGTTCGGGTGGTAGACCAGCGCGCGCGCACGATCGCGTTCGACGACGATTCGGCGCACCAGTGCGTGCGTGTGCAGCGTCAGCAGCCCGCCCGCCGCCGCGCGCGACAGATGATGGTTCGGGCTGTAGCGCGCGCCGAGCGGGCAGGTCTCGCACACGCCGAAGTTCTGGCATCCCGGACGGCCGTCGTGTGCATGCCGCGTGCGCGCCTGAGGCGTCGTGTGGGTCACGATCCCGGCGCGCTTCAGCCGCTCGGCCAGGTGCCGGTCCTGGTAGCTGAGATCGAAGGGAGGTAGCGGAAAGTCTTGCGAGCGCGGCGCCGCGAACGGGTTGTCGCTCGCCGATCCGGAGATCGAGAGGTATTGCTCGGCAGCGCCATAGTAGGGCTCGAGTTCGTCGTACGTGACGGGCCAGTCTTGCCCATAGCCGTGCAAGCTCTTCGGCCTGAACGACTCGGGCCGAAAGCGCGGGGTAATGCCGGCCCACCGGGTCGCCTGGCCGCCGACGCACATCATGCGTTCGTCGTTGACGACTCCGGTGTAGACGCCCGATTGAGACATGCCCTTGATGTCGCCCGGGAGCCGGGCCGGGTCGAACGGCGACAGGTCGCGAAATCGGTTCGAGAAGAGCACCTCGTGCTCGTATTGCGGCGTGTGCGGGTACGGCACGTCGGCACCGTTCTCGAACACGTCGACCCGATGCCCGTGCTGCACGAACTGCCAGGCCAGCGTGGTGCCGACGATGCCGGCGCCGACGATCGCGATCCGGCTCATGGCGCGGCGCCATAGGAATCGACACCTCGGGGGCTGCCCTCCCAGGCCTTGTAGCCCAGATCCAACCAGGCGTCGGTCTTCTGGTAAACCCACAGTGTTTCCTGGAAGAAGCCGTTCTCGTAGCGGGCCGCTTCGCCGGGCATCGCGCGCATCGTCTCGAGCACTTGCAGGCGCAGGGGCAGGTCGCAGTCCACGAAGCCCGCGGCGTTCGACCGAGCGGCCAGCGCTTCGAGGCCCGCCGCGAAGTCGCGATAGAGCACCGCGTATTCGGCCCAGTGCCGCGCGCTGAAGCGATAGTAGGCCTCGTAGTGACCCTGCAGCTGGCGCCGCCCGAGCAGGCCCTGCGTGGCGGCCAGCAACAGGCGCAGCGTCTGCGCGCTCAGCGCCGCTGCGCCGGCGTCGTCTTCGGTGAACTTCGCAGACCGCACTGCGGGCCACGCCGCGCTGGCCGGGAACCCCGCGGCGACGAGCATCGACGCCGACAGCCGGCGGCTGAATTCGCGTCTCGTCAGCATGGGCGGCACGGGACGTTCACTGCCCGATCCGGTATGAGAATGCATCGCCGTCGCCCTCACCCTCGATGACTTCGTAGTAGCCGTTGCGCATTCCCACGACGCTGCCGGTGCGCACGAGATTCGCTCGCGCCGGATCGAGCAGCTCGAAGCGCTGTCGCGATTCGCCGCTGCGCACGCTCGCGCTCGCCTTGTCGAGGCTGAGCTGTCCCCAGCTCTTGCCATCCGAAGCAAAGGCCGGGAACTTTGCCTTCCAGCGTTCGACGGCGTCATCGAAGCGGATCGCGACCGTGACGTCGGTCGGCGTCAGCCAGTAGGTCTCGGTCAAACCCTTGATGCTCGAATCGGTGAGCTGATAGTGCACCCGGAAGCCGACCTTCTGCGCCGTGGCGCTGATGAGCGAGGCCTCGGCCTTCACGCTGCCGGCCGCGAACTGCGCCAGGGATTGCCATTGGCCCGCGACCCGCCACGCCGCTCCGACGGCCAGCGGCCCATACGCGATCGGCGCATTCACGCCGGGGCCCAGGGCCGGCTCCATGCCGGGGCGACTGTCCCGCAGCAGGCCGGTGCTGTTGTAGTGCGGATCGGCCGCGGTCTCGATCTCCACGTAGTGCCCGCCGCTGTTGGCGAAGACCTTGTGAAATGCCGGCAGCTCGACCATGAAGCCGCCGACATCCGCGGGCGCAAGACCTTCCGGGATGTCTTCGTCGGCCAACAGCCACGCCATCGCCAAGTAGGCGGCGGCCAGCAGGTTGTACTGCGAATGCGACGAGTACTCTTCAAAGCCGTGCCGCAACGCCGGATCGAAGTGATTCTTGACGATCCAGAATTCGCCCGAGGGCCGAATCCAGCGCGCGGCCGACTGCGCCGCGAGGTGCGCCGCGCGCTTGAACGCGCGCATGCCGACCGCGTCGCCGCGCGCCTTGCTCATGCGGGCCCATAACTCGAACGACGCGCACTCGAGCGTGTCGTTCCACACGTGCTCCGAGGTGCGGCCGCCGGCCGGAAAGTCGCCCAGCGGGGACTGGATCAGAAGCGATGTCCAGGCACCGCGCGCCAGCAGCGTCTCGAGCGCCGCCTTCTGTGGGCCGGCATAGCCTTCGTGCAACAGCAGCGCGAGATTGAAGCGCGCGGATGCGTCGTAGGTCAGGGGCGTTCCGGGTTCGCGGTACAGCCCTTCGGCGGTCAGGTGCGGGCGCTGCTCGGCAACGTAGCGCTCGACGAACGTTGCGTCGGTGAAGCCGAGCTTGTGGCGAAGGAACTCGCCGCTGATCGCATTCGTGTTCCAGTTGATGACATCGCGCTGCCCGGGGCCGATCAGGTCCGAGTAGGCGCTCCCCGGCTTGATCATCTGCAGGTATCGATCCCAGCGCGCCCGGGTCGCGGCATCGACGTGGTCGCGAAGCGCGCAATAGGCGAGCATCGTCGGGACGATGAAGAAGTCGCCGTGCCGATCGTTCGGCGTGCCGGAGGCGAGCTGATAAAGCGAGCTGTCCAGGGCCCGGCTCGCGCTGCCGAGCAGCTCGGGCCGCCGGCCCGTGCTGACCAGGAGCGCGGCGTCCAGCGCGTAGGCGGGCGTGCTGTACTGGTACTCGCGTTGCAGGTACGGGTCGATGATCCGGCCGTTGTCGGCCTGGAAGTGACGGAAGTGCATCACCACGCCGTCGATCATCGCCAGATACGCATCGCGATTCATGTTCGAGGGGCTTGTGGCACCGCGGCTCTCGACGAGCGCTTCGCGCGCCTTCAGCACGGCCGATTCGAGCGGATTCTTCTCGGCAAGGCCATCGGGCAACGGCGCGATGCCGTGATCCTGATTCGCCATCAGCAGCGGCGCCGGGCCGCGGGCCAGGAGGGCCGCGGCCCGTTCGGGCGTCTCCTCCTGGCTGCGACACAGCGGCGCGATGCCGAGCATGGCAACGATCAGCGCGGATTTGATCGCCACAGATGGCGCCCGGTTCGACAGGTTGGCATTCATGAAGGCCTTGTTGGATGGGCGCGCGCGGTGTCTGTGCAACGGCGCGCGTCAGTGCTCGACCTGGATCGACATCCCGCGGGTCGGAACGGCACGCGCCAGGAGAGCACGTTCGCTCAGGAGCGCCATGACCAGCGTGCACAGGAAGCCCAGCCCCTGCAACAGCAGGCCGACGAAGGTCAGGGCCACGAAGTCGAAGTGCCTGAAGCTGGCGAACGGAAGCAATGCCGCGGCGACCACGAAGTGGGCGAGCGCAATGAAGGTCTCGGTCGTCGAGCAGTCGAGCGCGCGGCTGAAGCTGCTCGATTTCTCGAACTTGTCGGTTCGGTTCCAGGGCTGCTTGAACTTGACGAACGGCGCGATGAAGGCCGTGACGAATGTCCATCGCAGCGCTTCCGCGGCCAGCGTACTCAGGAGAAAGTCGCCAACCGCCCCGGCCCCGAGGCGGCGCGCGACGATCCACTTCTCGGTGTACGTGGCGAGGATGCCGGCAACGATGGCCACCACGACGCCCGCCGGAACCGGGGTCCTGGAACCCTGCGCGATCTCGAGAACGCAATAGCACACGGCAACAGGCGTCATCAGGAAGGCCATCACGTGGGGAAGGCGGTCGAAGCTGTGCCGGATCTCCAACACGCGCTGCCGCAACGTCATCCGCCCGGTGCCGCCGATGCCGAGATACAGGCGCCAATGCTTCGCGAACTGCTGGACCGGCCCCGCCGACCAGCGGAACTGCTGCTTCTTGACGCCCTCCATCGTCTCGGGGATCAGGCCTCTTCCGGCGGTCTCGGCGAAGACGTGGCCGATGTATCCGAGCGCGTGGATGCGCACGGCCACTTCAGAATCCTCGGTCAGGCTCCATTCCGCCCAGCCGCCGGCCTTCTCGAGCGCCTCCTTTCTGACCATGCACATGGTGCCCACCGTGTAGGCGGCGTCGTATTCGTTCGTCGCCGCCTGCGTTTGCTTGTGCAGCGGCAGGTACTCGAAATAGGCGCCCCTCAGGAAGGGGTTGTCCTGCCACTCGTGATAGTCGTGACTGGTTTGCACGAAGCCGATCCGCGGGTCGGCGAAGAGCGGCGCATAGCGTTCCAGGAAGTCGGGGCGCGAGATGTAGTCCGCATCGACGAGGGCGACGATCTCCGCGTCCGGCGCGGTGTGGCGCAGCGCGAAGTTGACCGCTCCGGCCTTCGCCCCGGCCAGCGGGTCGACATGGAAGAAGCGGAACTGCTCGCCCAGCCGCCGGCAATGGGCCTCCACGGGCTGCCACAACGCGGGGTTCTTGGTGTTGTTGTCGATCACCAGGACTTCAAAGTCCGGATAGCGCAGATTCGAGATCGCGTTCAAGGTGGCAATGACCAAGTCCGGTGGCTCCGCGTAGCAGGGCACGTGGATCGAAATCTTGGGGGTCTTCGCCCCGAGCCCCGCGGCGATGGTCTTCAGCGCGGCGTCGCGCTTGGGGAACGTCAAGCAGAACTCCGCCAGCCCCGAATAGATGCCGAAGAACGTGCCGACGACGGCCGAGCCGAACACCAGCACCTGCGACAGGTAGTAGCCGGTCCACGCCGGTGCGGGCCAGTTCCTGCCCTGCGTGCTTTCATGGATGAACGCCAGGCCGCAGGCCGCCATGCCGATCCGGCTCGCGAGCAGCCCGGCGCCGAACGCCGTCGAGCGCCGCAGCAGCAGGCGCACCAGCAGTGCGAACCCGCAGGCGACGGCGAGCGGAACCGCCATGCCGTTCGAGTCGCCCGTCAATTGCCACGTCAGGGCCGCGGCCAGCAGCCCGGACGCGCCCCACGCGAAGGCCCAGAACGAGTCTGTCCGCCGATCGATTCGATGTCGCAACAGCAGCAGCGACATTCCAAATACGGTCAGGATGGATCCGAAGTAGAGGGAATTCATGGCATTTCCATTTCGTCTGAACAGTGGACTCAATGTTGGGCTTTCGGCCCTCAACATGAGCACGGTTCAGTGAAAATGACGCGGCCTCAGTGGCGTTGAACCGGCATCGAGAGCCTTCGCGAATGCCCTCGATGGCGACGCCTCGGCGCCGCGCTTGCCGAGGCGGCTCGGCAGCAGCGTCAGACGCTCACGAGAGCGGCTTCGGTCGATGGCCGCGGGTGCGCGCCGTGCGCCAGCCCAGCGCCAGCGCCGCGGTCGAGGTGCCGGCCACGAGCGAGGCCAGATTGGCGTCGAAGGGCAGCTGGTCGATGCGCGAAGCGATCTGCACGCCGGTCGTGACGATGAAGCCGGTCACGACAGAGCATCTCGCGCTCGCGGCCGGCAGGCGCCGGCCGACCAGCAAGGTCAGGAACACCGGGCCCACGCTGCCGATGTAGACGACGTTGGCCGACACCATCGTGTCGACGATGCCTTGCCCCGCCGCCGCCAGCAGTGCTCCGACTGTCAGCGCGAGCAGGTCCGGGCTGCGCAACAGTGGCGCGGGGACCCAGGCCGCCGCCCCGGCGATGGCACCGGCCATCGTCTTCAGGATCGCCGCCCCCGATCCCAGTGCCGCCGCCGACAGCGCGACCAGCAGCAGCACATCCAGGCCCGGCATCAGGCTCGCGGCGGCTTGCGACACCGCCACCGGGATGACCTGCTTCGCGTCGAGCAGCGGGGGCAGCGCGCCGGCGGACTGCATCGCCACGACGACCGCCGGCGGCAGAAAGCTGATGAAGATCAGCACGACCCCGGCGAGCGCGCAGCCCCACCCGGCGGCCGCAGGGGCGCGGGCCGACTGCACGAACTGGTGGTAGTCGGTGCCGGTACAGACGAGCGCGGTCACGGCAACGAACATCGCCAGCAGCGCGCCCGCACGGAAGCTGCCGGCGTCCGCCACCAGGCGCGCCGGCGCCTCCAGGTAGATGGCTCCTCCGCCATGAACGAGCAGCGCGTGAACCAGCACCGCCGCGCTGCAGACCAGCAGCACGGCGAAGACCGCGGACGCCAGCCCCAGGCGCAGGCGCGCCGCCGCCAGGCAGCACGCCAACACCCCGACCCACGCGAACGCGGGCGCCACGCCGAGCAGGCGCAGCACGGCCACGCCACCCTGAATCTGCGCCGCCAGGACACCGGCCATCCACACCACCGACAGCACCGCCACCAGCGTCTTCAGGCCGCCGCCGAAGCGCTGCCCGAAGAGTTCCCACATCGACAGGCGCAGACGCCACAGGCTCGGCGCCAGCGTCGCCAGCAGGAGCATGCCGCACCCGGTGGCCAGCCCGTAGGCGCTGCCGGCCATGCCGTGATCGACGGCGAGTTCGCCGGAGCCGAACAGAAAGCCGATGCCGTAGCTGGCCGAGACCAGCAACGCGGCAGCCTGGAGTGCGTTGAGCGAACGCGAACTCATTGCGCCGCGCCGCGCGCCCAGCCGGCGACGACGGCGCTGCGGCCGAAGACGTAGCTGGCGCGCGTGGGGCTGTGGCTGCGGTACGTGGGCAGCCGGGACAGCAGGCGTTGCGCCTGCCGCAGCCGGTAGTACGGGACAGTGGGCAGCAGGTGGTGCGTGAGGTGCAGGCCGTTGTTGCGCGGGTGCAGCAGCCACGCCCACGGGCCTTCGGTGACGATGTCGCGGGTGAACGAGCACACGCCTCCGGGCTTCATGCCGAAGTGGTCGCACATCTCGCGGAAGGTCGTGATCAGGTGAAAGGCCGTGGCCCGCGCCAGCAGCCACAGCAGCATGAACATGCACAGCAGCGCCACACCACCGGCCGCATCGATGGCCGCGGCCAGCGCGATCCACCACGCCACGATGGTCAGGCGCGAAGACCACGACGTGCCGCGCTGCCCCAGGTGGGAGGCGACCGAGTCCCACCAGCGGCGCTTGTCGAGCACATGCGCCGCGTAGTGGTTCAACCACCCCTGGCCGGCACCGCAACGCGGCGCCAGCAGGTCGGGGTCGCCGGCGGGGTCGCCCAGCTGCGCGTGGTGGCGGAAGTGGTCGCCGCGGTACTGATCGAGGTCGACGAACAGCAGCGGCGCGATCAACACCCGGGCGATCGTGTCGTTCACCTCGCGCTGGCGATGCAGGTTCCAGTGGCTGCCGTCGTGCAGGATGTTGCCCAGCGAACGCTGACGGTTGCCGACGAGCAGCACCGCCAGCGGGAACAGCCAGGGGCTGATCAGGGTGCAGGCCAGCGCGGCCAGTGCGATCACGGCCCAGTCGGACGCGATGTCCAGCAGCGGCAGGGCCGGGTCCAGGCGCAGCAGCTGAGCGCTGGGTTCGCCGCTGTCGCGCAGTTCGGTGCGAATGGCCGCCAGGTCGTCGAGTACGGTGGCTGTCGAGTTCGTCATGTCTTCACCTCTTTACCGTCTGTGCGCCACAGGCGCTTGGCCGATGCGATGGAGTGCAAGGCCATTTTTGGGCGAAGCCGGCGGTTCGAGGTGGGTTGAAACGCCGGTTTAGAAAATGTGCTGCCCGGCCAATCGCGCTGACCGGATCTCGGCTTGCCGGTTCAGCGGAAGTGACGCCGCGCGATTTGCGCTGAACGATGCGCAGCGCGAGGGCCGCGGGCCGAACATGACGGCAGTTGGGCACTCTCGGAGACCGATCATGACAGAGGTGCAGCCGCGCCCGCACGCCGTGCGGCGCACGACGGCGCCCGCGCTGCAACGCACGAGCGCCTGGCGGCACGCCGCGATCGGGCCGCACCCAACCACTTGAGGAGCACGCACCGATGAATGCCCAAGGGACCCTTCACCCGCCCGCTCGCAGCCCGGTGGCCGCCGGCCTGGATCACGCGAGCGAGCACTGGAAACTGGTCGCCGCGCGGTCCACGTTGGGGGCGAACCTGCGGGCCACGGCGTGGCTTCTCGGGCGCTGGTTCACGACCTACCGGCAGATCTTTCTGCTCGTGTCCGCTGCGAACCTGCTGCTGCTCTGCCTGAGCGATCTCGGTTGGATCGGGTGGCGTCCGCAAGCGGTCACGCTGTCCACTGCCAATCTGTTCCTCTGCGTCCTGTTCAGGAACGAACTCTTCATCCGGGTCGCGCACGTCGCCCTGGTCGGATCGTGCAATCCGGTCATCGTCCCACTGGCGTTGCGCCTGCGGATCACGTCTTGCCTCCTGCACATCGGCGGCTTCCATCGCGGCTTCGCCGTATCGGGCATCGTCTGGCTGGGCGTCGACCTCTTCGGTCCCGCATCGTCGGCCGGGCCCGCGGGGGCGCTTCTTCATCAGCTCGGCCACGCGCTGCTGGGCCTGACGCTGATCATGTGTCTTCTTGCGATCAGACCGATTCGCGAGGCGCATCACAACCTGTTCGAACTGAGTCATCGCTACCTGGGGTGGGCGGGGATCGCCGTGCTGTGGTGCCTGGTGTTGCTGAGAGAGGCCGACGCCGCCACGGGCCGTCTGGCTCCGATGAGCCGATTGCTGGCGGCACCGTGCTTCTGGTTCACGCTGGGCCTGACGATCACCGTCTTTTTGCCTTGGCTGACCGTGCGCAAGGCTCGTGTGAAGACCTATTCGCCGTCCCAGGGCGTGATTGCGATCAAGTTTCCCGGCGGGCTCGGGGTCGGCGCGTTCGGACGCATCAGCCGAACCCTGCTGGGCGACTGGCACACGTTTGCACTCGTGCCACACGCCACGCAGGCAAAGTCCCATTTGATGATCGTGTCCGCGGTGGGCGACTTCACGCGCGGCCTGGTCGAGAAGCCGCCGCTCACGCTGTTTGTCAGGCCCATCAAGTTCCTCGGCCTGCCCTACAGCCTGCAGAGCTACAAGCGCGCGGTGATCGTGGCCACCGGCGCGGGCATCGCGCCCTTTCTGCCGCTGCTGACGCACGAGGCCCATCGCAACTACCACGTGATCTGGATCGGGCGCTCCTTTCAAACCACCTTCGGGCGTCGGCTGAGCGATCTGGTCTTTCAATGTCCCCATCTGACGACCTGGGACACGGCGGCGCGGGGCCGACCCAACACCCTCGAACTGGTGGCGAGCGCCTACCGGCACTTCGATGCCGAGGTGGTCTTCATCGGGTGCAACCCGATCGCCACGCGGGAGTTGGTCTACGGGTGCTGCGCGCTGGGCATACCGGCGTTTGGCCCGAGTTGGGACTCATAAGCCCGCACCCGAAGTGCCGGGCGGCCCGGTTCAGCGGATCTGGCCTGGCGTCATTTGCGCTAAACCGCGCGCATCGCCACCGTCGGCGGCCCACCATCGCCACCGTCAAACACTCTCGAATATCGATCATGAACGACGAAGACAAGAACTTGGACAGCCTGCTGCGCAACATGGCGCCAGCGCTGCGACCCGGCCGCTACGTGTACTGCACGTTCGCCGCGGCAGGCCTGCCGCCCGGAATGCAGACGCTGTGCACCTACGAGGAGGCCGAAGGCCGCTCCGCCATCCTGCGCGAAGACGAGGCGCTTCGCCACGGCCTCGCATACAAGTTCCGATGCGCCTTGATCACCCTGAGCGTGCACTCCGACCTGGCCTCCGTGGGCTTCATGTCGGCGGTGGCGAGCGCGCTGGCCGAACTCGGCATTCCCTGCAACGTGGTGTCGGCGTACTACCACGATCACCTGTTCGTGCCCTTCGACCGCGCGGCGGAAGCCATGGCCGCGCTGCATGAGATGTCGGCCGCACGACAAGACAGCATCGCTTGAGGAGCTTCACATGAATCGCCGCCAGCTTGTCCAGGCCATTGGCTTGTGCTTGACCGCCACCGCGTCGTCTTTCGCCGCCACGGCATCGCCCATTCCGGCCGAACCCGATGCCCGTCGCCTCGATGAGCTGATCAAGAAGGTCAGGCTCGCCATGCTCTCGATGCAGCGGGCCTCGTGGGAGCAAGGAGTTGCTACGCAGGCTCTGCTGGAATGGGGCGATCGGGACATGACCGTGCTCCTGGCCAGAGATGCCGTCGTGCGCCAAGGCAAGGAGGGCCGTCTCGCGGTCCTGGGGTCGTGCTGCGAGGACAACGTGACCGATCCCGGCGCGAGCGGCGAGGCCGTTCTATACGCCGCCAAGGTCACGGGCGATCCAACGTTCACACAGGCCGCGGCGCGAATGCTGGACTACCTGATGCGCGTGGCTCCGCGTACCGACGACGGCACCATCTGCCACTTGAACACCAACACCGAGGTCTGGAGCGACTCGATGTACATGGCACCGCCATTCCTGGCGCTCGCGGGTCGGCAGGCCGAAGCCGTCAGGCAGGTCGACGGGATCCGCCGCGCGCTGTGGAACGAGGAGGTCAGGCTGCATGCCCACCGCTGGGACGCCAAGGGAAAGCGCTGGGCCGATGGCGACTTCTGGGGCGTCGGCAACGGCTGGGTGGCGGCCGGACTGGTCAGGGTGCTCAAGACGCTCCCGCCGGCGATGCGTTCCGAGAAGGAGCGGCTGATCGCCTATCTCGAGGAGGTGATCGCGGGCTGCATGGCGCATCAGCGCCCGGACGGGCTGTTTCACAACGTGCTCGACAGGCCGGACACGTTCGTTGAGACCAACCTGGCCCAGATGCTCGCCTACTCGATCTACCTCGGCGTTGAAGGCGGGTGGTTGCGCCGAAGCCACCTCGCCGCGGCGGACAGAATGCGGCGGGCCGCCCACGCCAAGGTTGATCGAAGCGGTTTGGTGCAGGGCGTGTGCGGCTCGCCCGACTTCGCCCACGCGGGAACGGCCACGGAGGGACAGGCCTTCTTCATCCTGATGGAAGCGGCCCATCGGGATCTGCATGCGGCGCTGGCGAAGGCGAAGGCCACCGGCAAACCGGCGCGCCAGGCGACCGGGCGGCGCCCTACGGCGTCAGCGTGATGTCGCCGATATACGCCAGGCTGTTGCCATGGGTGTTGTCGGTGTCGGCACCGACCGACACGCCGGTGACCGGCGGCACCTGGCCCTGCGCCTCGTCGCCGAACATGCGCTGGTAGTCGGCCACCAGGTCGCGCTTTTGCGCGACCCAGGTGCCGACCTTGGCGCTGCCGCTCTGCAGCACGATGAAGCGCACGCGCTTGGTGAAGACGCTGGCCATGCCGGTGTCGACCGCGAGCTTGTTGTCCCAGACGTAGCACAGCGCCTGGGTCGGCACGTCCTGGCCGGTGCTCGAGCGCGCGAGCGCGAGCTTGGTGCGCTCGCCCAGCGACAGCTTGGAGCCGTCGAAGCCGAAGAACACGCACAGCTTGGCCGGCGAATCCTCGCCGGAGCGCTGGGTCAGGTCGGCGCCGTCGACGAGGTGGTCGACGCGCCAGCGCCAGGCCACCACGGCCTTGTCGGTCACGTCGACCTTGAGCGGGTGCACGATATTGCCGTAGGCGTTCTCGGACTCGACCTTCAGCACCTTCGCGCCCTCGAGCTCGGCGACGGTGAACTTCGTCGGCGCCTTGTTCGGCAGCGTCGCGAACTTCCACGGCGCCGGCGCCTCGCCGGGCGCGGCGGCCGAGAACGCGGCGATCGTGGCCTCGCCGGCCGCCCCCGCCGGCAGCGCCACGCACAGGCCCAGCATCAGTGCAATCAGCGTCCGCATCGAGTCGTCTCCCGGATGATCGGTTGCAGTTGTACCCGAGAAGGGCGCGGGCGCCCATCCGCGCGACTGCGGGGTCGAGCGAAAATCGGCGCGCCACGGCGGCCGGGGCACCGAAAGCAGTGCTCCAATGTCGGGCGGCGCGACGCCGTTCGCCGCCGCCTTCCACGAAAGCCCGCCGCCTTGCTTGAGACCCTGACCGACGAAGCGCGCCGCTACCTGCAGGCCGCGATGAGCTCGAGCGACGAGATGTCGGCGCTCGTCTCGGTCATCATCGCCGCCGCGCTGGTGCTGGCCGGCTCGTTCGTGAAGACGATGATCCCGCTGCGCTGGCTCGCGGTGGGCAGCAACGTCGGCTTCATCGCCTACGGCGCGCTGCACCCGTCGTACCCGATGCTGCTGCTGCACGCGGCGCTGCTGCCGATCAACATCATCCGGCTGGTCGAGATGAAGCGGCTG
Organism: Burkholderiaceae bacterium; assembly: GCA_035554275.1. GTDB lineage: Bacteria > Pseudomonadota > Gammaproteobacteria > Burkholderiales > Burkholderiaceae_C > LMDS01. The sequence continues at coordinate 1,732 of DATMIN010000031.1, read as the reverse complement.
ACGCGGCGCGTCGAGTCGGTGCGCGTCGAGGGCGCCTTGTCGTCGGTCTGGCTGCGCCCCTACATGCGCAGCAAGAGGATGCGCAAGGGCAGCGTCCTGTTCCGCAAGGGCGATCTCGGCGACCGGCTCTATCTACTGGCCGAGGGCGAGATCGAGTTCACCGAAATCAAGCGCGTGATTGGGCCGGGGCAGATCTTCGGCGAGATCGCGTTCTTCTCGCCCGACCACAGGCGCCTGCTGTCGGCGCGCTGCGCGACCCACTGCACCGTGCTGTCGATCGACGAGGAGACGGTCAAGCAGCTCTACTACCAGAACCCGGCGTTCGGCTTCAAGATCATCGAGTTGGTGGCCGAGCGCTTCTCGGCCGACGTGGTGCGCGCCAACGCGCGGGCCGACGCGGCCATCGCCGAGCTCGAGGCGCTGAAGCGCGAGCGCGGCGCTCAGCAGCGCCCGGCCGCCCGAAGCGGCTGAGCACCCCCTCGGGGGGCAGGAGCGCAGCGACGTGGGGGCTCCATCGCTTCAGCTCGCGGCCAGGGCCGACGCGAGCGACTGAACCGCTTCCTTCAGCTTGCCGCGGGCCACGCTCTGGCACTGGTCGCGGCTCAGGCCGTCGACCGCGTCGAACGCGGTGGCCGACTTGATCGGCGCGTACACCACCTTCGTGCCCTGCACCGGCAGCCGCACCACCGGCAGCAGCATCGCGCGCGCGGTGACGACGCAGGTCTTCTTGTCGTTGAAGCCGCCGGTCACCTCGCTGACGAAGCGGAACTTGCGCAGCGGGTAGAGCTTGGCCACGCGCGCGGGCGTGTTGTCCTTCCAGATCTTCTCGGCGGTGGCGCCGTCCATCAGGAAGCTCGCCGAGTCGTCCAGGCTCATCGGCTTCGGCGGGGCGGCGAACGCGCTCGTTGCCCACAGCAGAACCACAGCCAAAGTCGCAACGCCAGATTTCATGAATCGCCTCGGGAGGTGGTGTCGGGAAGGAACGCGGCGCCGGAGCGCACCGCGCCGGGAAGTGTAGGCACAGGCGCCATTATGTCGGCCGGTGCCATCGGCAGGCGCACGTCGACGCGCAGGCCGCCGAGCGGCGAGTCGCCGAGCACGACGCTCGCGCCATGGCGCTCGGCGATGCGCCGCACGATCGCCAGGCCCAGGCCGGTGCCGGGCTCGTCGCCGGCGGCGCCGCGGTAGAAGCGGTCGAACACGCGCTCGCGTTCGGCCGCCGGCACGCCCGGGCCGGCGTCGTCGACGCGCAGCAGCGCCGCGCCGCCGTCGGGCCCCACGCGCACCTCGACGCGCGAGCCTGTTGGCGCGTAGCGCACCGCGTTGTCGGCCAGGTTGCGCGCCAGCACGCCGAGCATCGCGGCGTCGCCGCGCACTCGCACCGGCGCATCGGCGCGCAGCTCGATCGCGGTGGCGCGCGCCTGCGCGAGCGGCACCGTGTCGGCGACGGCGGCGCGCACCGCTTCGACCAGGTCGAACACCACCGGCGGCCCGAGCGGCGCCCCGGGCTCGGCGCGCGCCAGCGCGAGCAACTGCTCGACCAGCCGCGCCGCGCGCTCGATGCCGGCGCCGAGTGCTACGACCGCGGCCGCACGCGCGGCCGGATCGGCGGCGCGCTGCAGCAGTTCCATCTGCAGCTTCAGCGCGGTCAGTGGCGAGCGCAACTCGTGCGCGGCGTCGGCGACGAACGCGCGCTGCGCGCCGATCGAATCGCCGAGCCGCTGCAGCAGGC
>DATMIN010000030.1:0-3435 GCA_035554275.1 Burkholderiaceae bacterium | reverse complement strand
GACATGCGGCTGGGCCTGCTTGATCAGCCCTTCCGAGCGCGCGCGCACATCCTTCCACGTCGCCTGCGCCTTTTCGAGTGCGGCATCGGTCGCGCTCGTCGCGCGGTCGACCGCGTCCTGCGTCGCGCTGCTCGCGCGGTTCACCACCGTCTCGGTGGCGCGCGCGGCCTGTGCCTGCGTCGGCAGCCGGTCGGCGATCGCGGCGATCAGCTCGGCGATCTGCGTCTTCAGTGTCGACAGGCCATCGTTCGTCGCAGCGACGACGCGCTTCGCGGCGCGCGGAGCGGCGTCGAGACTCGGCACCGACACGCGTCGCGGCAAGCTCACGCTGGTCGAGCGCGATTGCAGCGACAGCAACGCGACGATCCCCGCGCCCGCCGCGGCGGCCGCCAGCGTCGCGGCGATCGGCCGCGTGTTGACGAACTCGTCGAGCGACGACGAAACGCCGCACACCCAGTCGTCGAGCGAGGTCTTGCTGGTGGTGGGGTACGTGGTGGCGAGGGGGTCCATGGCGTGGCTCCTTGAGTTTCGGAGCATCCTAGGATCGCCCGCAAGCCTCGGGCATCGGCCGCTCCCGACGCCGCCTGTAGGAAGACAAGCCGCGGAGCGGCCCTTCGCTGCGCGCTGCTACTTGCTGCTCAGCGCGTTGCTGACCAGCTTCGACGTGATGTCGACGATCTGGATCATCCGGTCGTACGGCATCCGCGTCGGCCCGATCACGCCGAGCGTGCCGACGATCTGGCCGTCGACCTCGTACGGCGCCGCCACCACCGACAGCTCCTCGAACGGCACGACCATGCTCTCGCCGCCGATGTAGATGCGCACGCCCTCGGCACGGCTGCTGACCTCGAGCAGCTGCATCAGCTGGGTCTTCTGCTCGAACACGTCGAACAGCTTGCGCAGCGACCCCATGTCGCTCGAGAAATCCTGCACCGTCAGCAGGTTGCGCTCGCCGCTGATGACCACCTGCTCCTGGCTGTGGGCATGCGCCTCGCTGCCGGCTTGCACCGCCGCCTGCATCAGCGCCGCGATCTCGCCGCGCAGCGCGTCGACCTCGTTCTTCAGGCGGTTGCGTACCGCCTCCATCGTCAGGCCGCGGTAGTTCGCGGTCAAAAAGTTGCTGGCCTCGATCAGCTGGGTTTGGGTGTAGTCCTGCGCGGTGAAGATCACGCGGTTTTGCACGTCGCCGTCGGGCGCGACCAGGATCACCAGCACGCGCCGCTCGCTCAGGCGCATGAACTCGATGTGGTGAAACACGCTCGCCTTGCGCGGCGCGGTGATCACGCCGACGAAGTGCGACAGGCTCGACAGCAGCTGCGCCGCGTTCGCGATCACGCGCTGCGGCTGGTCGGGCGGCAGCTGCGGCGGCGGCGCGGTCGACATCGGCTGCGCGGTCAGCATCGTGTCGACGAACAGGCGATAGCCGCGCGCGGTCGGCACGCGCCCGGCGCTGGTGTGCGGGCTGGCGATCAGGCCGAGGTCTTCGAGATCGGCCATCACGTTGCGGATCGTCGCCGGCGAGAGCTCGAGGCCACTGGCGCGGGACAGCGTGCGCGAGCCGACCGGCTGGCCGTCGGCGATATAGCGTTCGACCAGGGCCTTCAGCAGTGTCTTGGCGCGCTCGTCCAGCATCTTTTCATTGTAGGCGGCGGGCCGTTTCGCGCCCCGGTGCGCGAGGGTCGCTGTGGTGTAATTCCTCGCATGGCCAGCCGCTTCCGTCACGCCGCGCTTGTCGGCAAGTACCAGGCCGAAGGCATCCGCGACGTGCTGGAAGAGATCGCGCGCTTCCTGATCGCGCAAGGGCTCGAGCTCTCGCTCGAACGCGAGACCGCGCTGAACACCGGCATCACCGGCTACGGCGCGCTCACCGCCGACGAGCTCGGCCGCGACTGCGATCTCGCGGTGGTGGTCGGCGGCGACGGCACGATGCTGGGCATCGCGCGCCAGCTCGCCCGCCACGGCACGCCGCTGGTGGGCATCAACCAGGGGCGGCTGGGCTTCATCACCGACATCAACATCGCGCAGTACGCCGAGGCGCTCGCGCCGATGATCGCCGGCGACTACGAGGAAGAGCACCGCACGATGCTCGAAGGCGGCGCCTGGCGCGACGATGCGCTGATCTTCGAGGGCTTCGGCATGAACGACGTGGTCGTCAGCCGCGGCGCGGCGGCGAGCATGGTCGAGCTCAAGGTCGACATCGGCGCCGAGTTCGTCGCCAACTTCCGCTCCGACGGGCTGATCATCGGCTCGCCCACCGGCTCGACGGCGTATGCGCTGTCGGCCGGCGGGCCGATCCTGCACCCCGGTATCGCCGGCTGGGTGCTGGTGCCGATTGCGCCGCACGACTTGTCGAACCGCCCGATCGTGCTGCCCGACACCGGAGAGATCTCGATCGAGATCGTCGCCGGCCGCGAGGCCAGCGTCAGCTTCGACATGCAGTCGCTGGCGAGCCTGCAGCATGGCGACCGCATCCGCGTGCGGCGCTCGGCGAACCAGGTGCGCTTCCTGCACCCGCCGGGCTGGAGCTACTTCGCCACGCTGCGGCGCAAGCTGCACTGGAACTCGGGAGTGAACTGACCATGTTGCGCCGCCTCACGCTGCGCGACTTCGTCATCGTGGCCGAGCTCGAGGTCGAGTTCGACGCGGGCTTTTCGGTGCTGACCGGCGAGACCGGCGCCGGCAAGTCGATCCTCGTCGATGCGCTGCAGCTCGCGCTCGGCAGCCGCGGCGACGCCGGCGTGGTGCGCGAGGGCGCGGCGCGCGCCGAGATCGGCGCCGAGTTCGACACGCCGGCGACGCTCGCGGCGTGGCTCGACGAAGGCGGCTTCGACGCCGCCGATTCATTGCTGCTGCGCCGCACGATCGACGCGCAAGGCAAGAGCCGCGCCTGGATCAACGGCAGCGCCGCGACCGTCGCGCAGCTGCGCGAGGCGGCCGACCATCTCGTCGACATCCACGGCCAGCACGCGTGGCAGAGCCTGACGCGCGGGCCCGCGGTACGCGCGCTGCTCGACGATTTCGCCGGCCTCGACGTGGCGCCGCTGAGCGCGAGCTGGGCACTGTGGAAGCAGGCCGCCGAGCGCCTCGCCGCGGCCGGCTCGCAGCAGGCCGGCCTTGAGCGCGAACGCGAGCGCCTGGCGTGGCAGATTGGCGAGGTCGACAAGCTCGCGCCGGGCACCGACGAATGGGCCGAGCTCGAGGCCGAGCACAAGCGGCTCGCCAACGGCCAGTCGCTGCTCGACGCGGCGCGCAGCGCGCTCGACGCGCTCGCCGACGCCGACGACAGCGCCGAATCGCAGACCGGCCGCGCGCTGCACGCGCTCGACGGCGTGGCCGCGTTCGATGCGCGGCTCGCGGCGACGATCGAGGTGCTGCACGGCGCGCAGGCGCAATTGCAGGACGCCGCGCACACGCTCGCCGGCTACCTGAACCACA
>DATMIN010000029.1:0-6931 GCA_035554275.1 Burkholderiaceae bacterium | reverse complement strand
CGGCGAGCAGGCCGTCGAGCAGCTCGTCGACGCTGCGGTTGCCGGGCGCCGACTGGTTACACAGCAGCACCATGTCGCAGCCGGCGTTGAGCGCGACGGTCGCGGCCTCGGTGACGCTGACCTCGACGCCGGCGATGCGGCGCGCGCCGGCCATGCTGAGGTCGTCGCTGAAGATCGCGCCGCCGAAACCGAGCTGCAGGCGCAGGATGTCTTTCAGCCAACGCGCCGAGAAGCCGGCCGGCAGCGCGTCGACCTTCGGGTAGATCACATGCGCCGGCATCACGCTGGCGAGCGCGCCACCGAGCCACTCGTACGGCTTGGCGTCGTCGGCGAGGATCGCCTTCAGCGTGCGCCGGTCGACCGGGGTGTCGACATGGCTGTCGGCCGCGACGAAGCCGTGCCCCGGGAAGTGCTTGCCGCAACCGTGCATGCCGGCCAGCAGCAGCCCGTGCATCAGGCTCTTCGCGAGCAGCGCGACGACGCGCGGGTCGCGGTGGAACGCGCGGTCGCCGATCACGCCGCTCGCACCAAAGTCGAGGTCGAGCACCGGCGTGAAGCTGAGGTCGACGCCGCAGGCACGCAGCTCGGCGCCGAGCACGTGGCCGCAGGCGGTCGCGGCCTCGGTCGCGGCCATCGCGCCGCCGCCGGGGCCACGCTTGCCGTCGTTCATCCACAGCTCGCCGAGCACGCGCATCGGCGCCAAGTGCGTGAAGCCATCGGTACGAAAGCGCTGCACGCGGCCGCCTTCGTGGTCGACACACACCAATACGTCGGGCCGCACCGACTTGATCTCGCTGACCAGATCGGTGAGCTGGCGCCGATCGACCCAGTTGCGCGCGAACAGGATCAGCCCGCCGGTCAGCGGGTGCGTCAGGCGGCGCCGGTCGTCGGCGTTCAGCGTCGTGCCGTGGACGTCGAGCACGACGGGGGCGTGGCTGGCGGGGGCGTTCATTCGGTGGGCTCTGGTTTGTGTTCGACGACGACGAAGCTGGCCGCGTAGTCGGTCTCGTCGGTGACGCTGACATGCGCCTGCAGCGCGCGCGCCTCGAACCACGCGGCGAGCGCGCCGTGCAGGCGGATCTGCGGCTTGCCGCTCGGCGCCTTGACGATCTCGCAGTCGCGCCACGTCATCGGCATGCGCATGCCGAGGCCGATCGCCTTCGAGAACGCCTCCTTCGCCGAGAAGCGCGTCGCGAGGTAGCTGACGCCGCGCGCCTCGCGCTTGGCGCGGCGCTGGCGGAACACCTCGATCTCGTGCGGGCCGAGCACCTTCTCGGCGAAACGCTCGCCGCGGCGCGCGAGCGTGGCCTCGATGCGGCGCACGTCGCAGATGTCGGTGCCAATGCCAAAGATCATGCAGGCGCGGCAGCGGCGTGGATACAGCGCAGGTAATCGCGCACCGTCTCGACGTAGCCGAGTTCGAGCGCATCGGCGATCAGCGCGTGACCGATCGAGACCTCCTGCACGCCGGGCACCGCGCGCAGGAAGTCGGCGAGGTTGTCGCGGTTCAGGTCGTGCCCAGCGTTCAGGCCGAGGCCTTCGCGCAGCGCGGCATGCGCCGTCGCGGCGAAGGCCGGCAGCACGGTCTCGGCCTCGCCGGCGGCATGGGCGCGCGCGTAGGTTTCGGTGTACAGCTCGACGCGGTCGGCGCCGACGGCGCGCGCCGCCGCCATCGCGCCGGGCAGCGGGTCCATGAACAGGCTGACGCGCGCCCCGAGCGCGTGCGCTTCGTCGATCAGCGGCGCGAGCCGCGCGGCATCCTGCGGGAACTGCCAGCCGTGGTCGGAGGTGGCCTGCTCGACGCTGTCGGGCACGAAGGTCAGCTGGTGCAGCGGCAGGCCCTGCGCGGCCAGTTCGCGCGCCAGCGGCATCAGGTTGTGGAACGGGTTGCCCTCGATGTTGTACTCGGCCTGCGGCCAGCCGCGCATCAGCTCGGCGAGCTCGAACACGTCGTGGCGGCGGATGTGGCGCTCGTCGGGCCGCGGGTGCACGGTGATGCCGTTCGCGCCGGCCTCGAGCGCGAACGCGGCCGCGCGCAGCACGCTCGGGATCTCGAGCGCGCGCGTGTTGCGCAGCAGCGCGACCTTGTTGACGTTGACCGACAGCGCGGTCGTGCCGCGGTGCGCGTCGAGGCCGGTGGTGAGCAGCGGGTTCATCGGCGCCGATTGTCGACGATGCGGCCGCGACTAGAGGCGCTGCAGCTCGAGCAGCGCCTGGCGCGTGCGCAGCGGCGTGCTGCCGAGCTGCTGCTGGATCAGCGCGCGCAGCGGCCGCTTCAGTGCGCCGACGCACGGCGCGCAGGCCTGCTGCAGCGCCGCCAGGCTGCCGTGCTCGAGCGCCGCCTGCAGGCCGACCAGCGCCGCGCCGTCGAGATCGCCGCCCTTGGCCGCCACGACGCCGGACTCGGGCAGCAGCTCGTAGCGCGCTGCGGCGGCGACGAGCTGCTGCGTCTGCGTCGCGACGCTCAGGTCGGGCAGCAGGCCGATCTCGCGCAGCAGCGTCAGCTCGAACGCGCGCAGCGCCGCTTCGACGCGGGCGTCATCGCCAACCTCGTTGATTTGGGCGAGCGCCGGCAGCGTCGCCGCGTAGGCGTCGAACAGCGCGGCGTGCGGGTCGTGGCGCGCGAGCAGCTTCATCAGCAGCTCGTTCAGGTAGAAGCCGCTGAAGAGCGCGGCGCCGGTCAGCATCGCCGCATTGCCGGCCCACTCGGCGGCGCGCAGCGTCTGCACCTCGCTCGCGCCCTCGGCGTGCGCCGGCAGCTTGCCGAGCGACACGTGCAGGCGCTGGAACGGCAGCAGCACGCCGCGCAGTTGCGAGTACGGCCGCTTCGCGCCCTTCGCCGCGACCGCGCAGCGGCCCTGCTCGCGCGTGAAGAGATCGAGGATCAGGCTCGATTCGCTCCAGTCGTAGCGGTGCAGCACATAGGCCGCGAGCGGCGCGGCGTGGCGGGACGAGCGGCTCACTCGTAGCCGTAGGAGCGCAGGTGTGCCTCGTCGTCGGCCCAGCCCGAGCGCACCTTGACCCACAGCTCGATGTACACCTTCGCGTCCATCAGCGTCTCGAGTTCCTGGCGCGCCTCGGAGCCGATGCGCTTCAGCCGCTCGCCGCCGTTGCCGATCACCATGCCCTTGTGCGCGTCGCGCTCGACGACGATGCTGGCCGAGATGCGGCGCAGGTTGCCCTCTTCCTTGAACTCGTCGATCACCACCGTCGAGGTGTACGGCAGTTCGTCGCCGGTCAGGCGGAACAGCTTCTCGCGGATGATCTCGCTGGCGAGGAACCGCTCGCTGCGGTCGGTGAGCGCCTCGGCGTCGTAGAACCACGGCTGCTCGGGCAGATACGGCCGCACGATGCCGAGCAAGCGCTGTACATCGGCGTCCTTCTTCGCCGACAGCGGCACGAACTCGGCGAACGCGTGGCGCTCCTGCATGCCCTTCAGCCACGGCGCGAGTTCGGCGCGGCGCAGCACGGTGTCGAGCTTGTTGGCGATCAGGAACACCGGCTTGCCGGGCGGCATCAGCGCCAGCACCTTCGCGTCGTCAAGGCCGAACCTGCCGGCCTCGACGACGAACAGCACCACGTCGACATCGCCGAGCACGCCGGTCACGGTGCGGTTCAGCGTGCGGTTCAGCGCGGCGGCGTGCTTGGTCTGGAAGCCCGGCGTGTCGACGAACACGAACTGCGCACCGCCCGCGTCGAGCGCACCCAGCGTGCGGATGCCGGTGATGCGGTGGCGCGTCGTCTGCGCCTTCGCCGAGGTGATGCTGACCTTCTGGCCGACCAGCGCGTTCAGCAGCGTCGACTTGCCGACGTTCGGCCGGCCGACGATCGCGACGAGCCCGCAGCGCGGGGCGGCCGGCGTCGCGGCGCCGGCGGTTGCAGTGGGGTCGCTGGCCATCGGAAGGCTCAGGACTGCAGCGGTCCGCCGGGGCGGTCGACGCGCTTGAGCGCATCGAGCATGCGGCGCGCCGCCTCCTGCTCGGCGACGCGGCGCGAGCGCCCCACGCCCTGCTCGACCAGGCTCAGGGCCGGCACCGCGCATTCGACGTCGAAGGTCTGCGCGTGCGGCTGGCCGCGGGTGGCGGCGATGCGGTAGGTCGGCACCGGCAGACGGCGCGCCTGCAGCCATTCCTGCAGCTCGGTCTTCGCGTCTTTCGACCAGCTCGCGACGTCGGTGGTCGCGATGACCTCGCCGAACAGGCCGCTGACGACGGTGCGCGCGGCGTCGAAGCCGCCGTCGAGAAAGGTCGCGCCGATCACGGCCTCAAGCGCGTCGGCCAGGATCGACGCGCGCTGCGCGCCGCCGCCGCGGGCCTCGCCCTCGCCGAGGCGCAGCACCTCGGGCAGCGCGAGCTGCAGCGCGACGCGGTGCAGGCTCTCCTCGCGCACGAGGTGGGCGCGCACGCGGGTCAGGTCGCCTTCGTCGGAGCCGCCGAAGCGCTCGAACAGCAACCCCGAGATCACCAGGCTCAGCACCGCGTCGCCGAGGAACTCGAGGCGCTCGTTGTGATCGGCGCCGAAGCTGCGGTGCGTCAGCGCCCGCACCAGCAGCCGCGTGTCATTGAAGCGGTGCGCGATGCGCCGCTGCAGGGCCTCGAGGCGTGAGTCCGTCATCGCTGCAGTCGCTTTACTTCGAGCGGCCCTCGTACTTGATCAGCAGGAAGACCGGGCTGATCAGCTCGATTTCCTTGTCGTAGGCGAAACTGATCACGACCTTGTCGTTCTCCTTCGTGATCTTTAGGTCCTTGCCCGAGATCGAGCTGATCGAATACTCGACGTCTTTCGCGCGCTCGAACGCGGCGCGAATCTCGGGCACCGTCGTCGCACCCTCGGCGGCGATCTTGTTGACGGCCTTCTGGATCGTGAAGTACTCGTTCATCGTCGGCAGCACCTTCATCACGATGAGCGCGACGAAGCCGACCACGATGGCCCACGCGAGCAGGCCGAACAACGTGATGCCCCGCTGAGACCTTGCCGATTGACGCTGAACCCTCATGCTCGAAAACCTCCTGTCGCAGTGCCCGTTCCCGATCGACTGCTCACTGGAATCCGCCGATGCGCTTCAAGTTGCCGAAATTCATCCAGACGAAGAATGCCTTGCCGACGATGTTCTCGTCGGGCACGAAACCCCAGAAACGCGAATCCTGCGAGTTGTCGCGGTTGTCGCCCATCATGAAGTAGTTGCCCGGCGGGACCTTGCAGGTCACGCCCTCGGCACTGTAACGACAGTTGTCGCGAAACGGGAAGACGATTTTGTCTTCCGGGCCGTAGAACGGCTGGCTGCGCGGGTTCAGCAGGATGCGGTGGTCGACCTCGCCGAGCTTCTCGTGGAACTCGGGGAAATACTGGCGCAGGTCTTCGTCGTAGAAGCCGGGCGGGGGCACCGCGTCGAGCCGGGCCGGCGCGCCGTTGACGTAAAGCTGCTGGTTGCGGAACGACACCTCGTCGCCCGGCACGCCGACGACGCGCTTGATGTAGTCGACGCTGGTGTCCTTCGGGTAGCGGAACACCATCACGTCGCCGCGCTGCGGGTCGTGGTTGGCGATGATCTTCTTGTTGATCACCGGCAGGCGCACGCCGTAGTGGAATTTGTTGACGAGGATCAGGTCGCCGATCAGCAGCGTCGGGATCATCGAGCCGCTCGGGATCTTGAACGGCTCGAACAGGAACGAGCGCAGCAGGAACACGACCAGGATCACCGGGAAGAGGCCGGCCGTCCAGTCGAGCCACCACGGCTGCATCAGCAGCGCCTCGCGGGCCTGCGCGGTGTTGTCGTCGACCTTGGTGATGCCCTGCTCGGCCAACTTGGCGCGGCGCGCGGCGGTCTGCGCATCGAGCGTGGCGGCGGCGCGGGCGCGCCGCGGCGCGAAGACGAGGCGCTCGGCGAGCCAGTAGCCGAAGGTGACGATGGTGAGGATCAGCAGCAGCAGCGAGAAGTTGCCGCTCCACTTTCCGAAATACCAGCCACCGAGAAAGACCGCCAAAAGCGTGTAGAGAACACCGGTCAGCGCAGCCATCAATCGTCCACCTGGAGGATGGCCAGGAAGGCTTCTTGCGGCACTTCGACAGAGCCGATCTGCTTCATGCGCTTCTTGCCGGCCTTTTGCTTTTCGAGGAGCTTGCGTTTGCGCGAAATGTCGCCGCCGTAGCACTTGGCGATGACGTTCTTGCGCAGCGCTTTGATTGTCTCACGCGCGATGATGTTGGCGCCGATCGCCGCCTGGATCGCCACGTCGTATTGCTGGCGCGAGATCAGCTCGCGCATCTTCGACACCACCGCCCGGCTGCGAAACTGGCTCTGGCTGCGGTGCACGATGATCGACAGCGCATCGACCCTCTCGCCATTGAGCAGGATGTCGACCTTCACGACATCGGCGCCACGGTACTCTTTGAACTCGTAGTCCATCGACGCGTAGCCGCGCGACACGCTCTTGAGCTTGTCGAAGAAGTCCAGCACGATCTCGGCCAGCGGCATCTCGTAGGTCAGCATCACCTGGCGGCCGTGGTACGCCATGTTGATCTGCGTGCCTCGCTTCAGGTTGGCCAGCGTCATCACCGGGCCGACGTAGTCCTGCGGCATGTACAGGTGCACCGTGACGATCGGCTCGCGGATCTCGTTGATGCGCCCGAGATCGGGCATCTTCGACGGATTGTCGACCTGGACGACCTCGCCGTTGCCGAGCTCGACCTGATAGACGACGCTCGGCGCGGTGGTGATCAGGTCTTGATCGAACTCGCGCTCGAGGCGCTCCTGCACGATCTCCATGTGCAGCAGGCCGAGGAACCCGCAGCGAAAGCCGAAGCCGAGCGCCTGCGACACTTCCGGCTCGTAGCGCAGAGAGGAGTCGTTGAGCTGCAGCTTCTCGAGCGCGTCGCGCAGCTGGTCGTACTCGCTGGCCTCCGTCGGGAAGAGGCCGGCGAAGACCTGCGG
>DATMIN010000028.1:0-4124 GCA_035554275.1 Burkholderiaceae bacterium | reverse complement strand
CGGCGCATGATCTTGCCGCTGCGCGTCTTCGGCAGGTTGTCGCCGAAGCGGATGTCCTTCGGCTTGGCGATCGGGCCGATCTCCTTGCCGACCCAGTCGCGCAACTGCTTCGCGATCGCCTTGGCCTCGTCGCCGGTCGGGCGCGAGCGCTTCAGCACGACGAACGCGCAGATCGCCTCGCCGGTCGTGTCGTCGGGCCGGCCGACCACGGCCGCCTCGGCGACCAGCTCGGTGCAGCTCACCAGCGCCGACTCGATCTCCATCGTGCCCATGCGGTGGCCGCTGACGTTGAGCACGTCGTCGATCCGGCCGGTGATCGTGAAGTAGCCGGTGGTCGCGTCGCGGATCGCGCCGTCGCCGGCGAGGTAGTAGCGGCCCTGGAAGTCGTCGGGGTAGTAGCTCTTCTTGAAGCGCTCGGGGTCGCCCCAAATCGTGCGGATCATGCTCGGCCACGGCTTCTTCACGACCAGGATCCCGGCGGTGCCGTTCGGCACGTCGTGGCCGGCCTCGTCGACGATCGCCGCGGCGATGCCGGGAAACGCCAGCGTGCACGAACCCGGCACCAGCGGCGTCGCGCCCGGCAGCGGCGTGATCATGTGGCCGCCGGTCTCGGTCTGCCAGAAGGTGTCGACGATCGGGCAGCGCCCGCCGCCGATGTGCTGGTGGTACCACTCCCACGCGGCCGGGTTGATCGGCTCGCCGACCGAGCCGAGGATGCGCAGGCTCTTGAGGTCGTAGCGATCCGGGTGCACCGCGGCGTTGCCCTCGGCGGCCTTGATCAGCGAGCGGATCGCCGTCGGCGCGGTGTAGAAGACCGTGACCCGATGGTCCTGGATCATCTTCCAGAAGCGGCCCGCGTCGGGGTAGGTCGGGATGCTCTCGAACACGATCTCGGTGCCGCCGAGCGCCAGCGGCCCGTAGGTGATGTAGGTGTGGCCGGTGACCCAGCCGATGTCGGCGGTGCACCAGAACACGTCGTTCGGCTTCAGGTCGAAGGTCCACTTCGTCGTCAGCGCGGCGTGCAGCAGGTAGCCGCCGGTCGAGTGCTGCACGCCCTTGGGCTTGCCGGTCGAGCCCGAGGTGTAGAGCAGGAACAGCGGGTGCTCGGCACCGACCCACTCGGGCTCGCAGGTCGCGGCCTGCTTCGCGACTTCGTCGTGCAGCCAGCGGTCGCGCGCGCCGTCCCACGCGATCTTGCCGCCGGTGCGCCGGTAGACGATCACGTCCTTCACCGCCTCGCAGCCGGGCATGCCGAGCGCCTCGTCGACGATCGTCTTCAGCGGCAGCTGCTTGCCGCCGCGCAATTGCTCGTCGGCGGTGATCACCAGCACGGCGCCGGTGTCGGCGATGCGGTCGCGCAAGGATTGCGCCGAGAAACCCCCGAACACCACCGAGTGCGTCGCGCCGATGCGCGCACACGCCTGCATCGCGACCACGCCCTCGACCGACATGCCGAGGTAGATCACGACCCGGTCGCCCTTGTTGACGCCGCGCGCGCGCAGCGCGTTCGCGAGCCGGCAGGTGCGCTCGAGCAGCTCGCGGTACGTGACCTTCGTGACGGCGCCGTCGTCGGCCTCGAAGATGATCGCGACCTTGTCGCCCAGGCCGGCCTCGACCTGGCGGTCGAGGCAGTTGTACGAGGCGTTCAGCGTGCCGTCCTCGAACCACTTGAAGAACGGCGCGTCGCTGCTGTCGAGCACGGTCGTGAACGGCTTCTTCCAGCTCAGCAGCTCGCGCGCCTGGCGGGCCCAGAACGCCTCGTGGTCGGCGTCGGCTTCGGCGACGAGCTTGTCGTAGGCGGCCATGCCGGACACGTGCGCGCCCTTCATCGCGGCCGCGGACGGGGGGTAGACGTGGGTCTCGGATGCGCTCATCGATGTCTCCAGAAGGTGTCGGGTTACGGCCCGGACTGCGGTGCGGCGCAGGGTAGGCAGTGGCTCTTACGAAGGGCTTACTTCGGCGCCGTGGGGATCGACCCCGACGAGTTCCGAGCGTACCCCTTCGGCGCCCCCAACGCATGGCCCTTCGCCGCGCGCCACAAGATCGCGCAGCCGAGCAGCGCCGAGACCAGCGAGCCGCCGAGCACGCCCAGGCGCAGCTCGACGCCGTAACGCGCGTCCTGGCCGTCGAACGCGAGGCCGCCGATGAACAGGCTCATCGTGAAGCCGATGCCGCACAGCACGCCCACGCCGACGAACTGGCGCCGGCTCGCGTGCGCCGGCAGGCTCGCACCGGCGAAGCGCACCATCAGCCAGGTGGCGCCGCACACGCCCGTCACCTTGCCGGCGATCAGCCCGAGCGCGATGCCCAGCGGCACGCCCTGCGCGAGCACCGCCGGCGTCACGCCGCGCAGCTCGACGCCGGCATTGACGAACGCGAACACCGGCAGCACGCCGAACGCGACCCACGGCTGCAGCGCGCGCGCCAGCGTGTGGAGCGGTGAGCCGCCGCACGCGTCGGCGGGCGGCGAGCCGCCGCGGCCGTCGGCGAGCGGGATCGCCATCGCCAGCACCACGCCGGCGACCGTCGCGTGCACGCCCGAGCCGAGCACGAACCCCCACAGCACCGCACCGACGAGCAGGTACGGCGCGAGGCGCCGCACGCGGCAGCGGTTCAGCGCCAGCAGCGCGAGCGCCGCGACGGCGGCGCCGGCGAGCATCGGCGGCGCCAGCTCGCGCGTGTAGACGAGCGCGATGATCACGATCGCGCCGAGGTCGTCGATGATCGCCACGGCGGTGAGGAACACCTTCAGCGACGCCGGCACGCGCGAGCCGAGCAGCATCAGGATGCCGAGCGCGAACGCGATGTCGGTCGCGGTCGGGATCGCCCAGCCGCGCAGCGCGATGCGGTCGGCGTGGTTGATCGCCGCGTAGATCAGCCCCGGCACGATCATCCCGCCGAGCGCCGCGGCCGCCGGCAGCAGCGCGCGCCGCGGCGAGGCCAGCTCGCCGGCGAGCAGCTCGCGCTTGATCTCGAGCCCGACGACGACGAAGAACACCGCCATCCACAGGTCGTTGACCCACAGCAGCAGCGGCAGGTCGAGCGCGAACGAGCCGTCGCCGAGGCGCCAGCCGAGCAGCGCGCGGTAGCCCGGCCCGAGCGGCGAATTGCTGACGATGAGCGCGACCAGCGCCGCGAGCGCGAGCACGATGCCGCCGGCCGACTCGGAGGCGATGAAGCGACGGATGCTGCTGACGATCACACGGGCCCGGTTCAGTAAACTTCGGGGGATTGTCAACGAGCAAAGCCCCATGACCACCACCACCCGCCGCGTTGTGAAATACAGCGACCTCGTCGAGAGCGTCGCCGGCGCGCTCCAGTACATCAGCTACTACCACCCGGCCGATTACATCGCGCACCTCGCGCGCGCCTACGCCGCCGAGCAGAGCCCGGCCGCGAAGGACGCGATCGCGCAGATCCTCACCAACTCGAAGATGTGCGCCGAAGGGCGGCGCCCGATCTGCCAGGACACCGGCATCGTCAACGTGTTCCTGAAGATCGGCATGGACGTGCGCTTCGAGGGCTTCCCGGCCGGCATCGAAGAGGCCGTCAACGACGGCGTGCGCCAGGGCTACCTGAACCCCGACAACGTGCTGCGCGCGTCGATCGTGGCCGACCCGCACTTCGAGCGCAAGAACACCAAGGACAACACGCCCGCGGTCGTCCACATGACGCTGGTGCCGGGCCACACCGTCGACGTGCAGGTCGCGGCCAAGGGCGGCGGCAGCGAGAACAAGAGCAAGTTCGTGATGATGAACCCGAGCGATTCGCTGGTCGACTGGGTCATGAAGACGGTGCCGACGATGGGCGCCGGCTGGTGCCCGCCCGGCATGCTCGGCATCGGCATCGGCGGCACCGCCGAGCGCGCGATGCTGCTCGCCAAGCAGAGCCTGATGGAAGACATCGACATGTACGAGCTGAAGGCCCGCGGCCCGCGCAACAAGGTCGAGGAGCTGCGCATCGAGCTGTGCGACAAGATCAACGCGCTGGGCATCGGCGCGCAAGGCCTGGGGGGCCTCACGACCGTGCTCGACGTGAAGATCGCGATGAACCCGACGCACGCCGCGAGCAAGCCGGTGGCGATGATCCCGAACTGCGCCGCGACGCGCCACGCCCACTTCGTG
>DATMIN010000027.1:0-16821 GCA_035554275.1 Burkholderiaceae bacterium | reverse complement strand
GTGCTCGGCGGCATTGCCCGTTTCCACGGCTTCTCGATCTGGAAGTTCATCAAGTACATCAAGGAAGAGCTGCTGATCGTGCTCGGCACGTCGTCGAGCGAGTCGGTGCTGCCGCGCATGATGGCGAAGATGGAGAACCTGGGTGCGAAGAAGTCGGTCGTCGGGCTGGTGATCCCGACCGGCTACTCGTTCAATCTCGACGGCACTTCGATCTACCTGACGATGGCCGCGGTGTTCATCGCCCAGGCCACCAACACGCCGATGACGCTGATGCAGCAGATCACGCTGCTGCTGGTGCTGCTGCTCACGTCCAAGGGCGCGGCCGGCGTCACCGGCAGCGGCTTCATCGTGCTGGCGGCGACGCTCTCGGCGGTCGGCCACGTGCCGGTCGCGGGGCTGGCGCTGATCCTGGGCATCGACCGCTTCATGTCGGAGGCGCGCGCGCTGACGAACCTGGTGGGCAACGGCGTCGCGACGATCGTGGTCGCGAAGTGGACCGGCGATCTCGACACCGCACGGCTCGCGCGCGAACTCGAGAACGCGAGCGGCCTGGAATCCGACGAGCCCGAGGAAGAGCTCGACCGCAGCGACGCGCACCTGCCGGCCACCGCCGGCAGCGCGCGGCCCTGAACACATTCACCCAACGGCAACAGCAGCAGCAAGGAGACGACATGGCAGCAGACAAGCAACGCGTGGTACTGGTCACCGGTGGCATGGGCGGGCTCGGCGAGACGATCTCGACCAAGATGGTCGACGCCGGCTACAAGGTGGTCGTGACCTATTCGCCGGGCAACACCAAGCACGCCGAGTGGGTCGCGGGCATGAAGAGCAACGGCTACGACATCGTCGCGGTGGCGTGCGACGTGGCCGACTTCGATTCGTGCACGCACGCGGTCGCGCAGGTGCAGGCCAAGGCCGGCGCGGTCGACATCCTCGTCAACAACGCCGGCATCACGCGCGACACCACGTTCAAGAAGATGGACAAGGTCAACTGGGATCTGGTGATGCGCACCAACCTCGACAGCCTGTTCAACATGACCAAGCAGGTCGCCGACGGCATGGTCGAGCGCGGCTGGGGCCGGATCATGAACATCTCGTCGGTCAACGGCAGCAAGGGCGCGTTCGGCCAGACCAACTACTCGGCCGCGAAGGCCGGCGTGCACGGCTTCACGAAGGCGCTGGCGCTCGAGGTCGCGAAGAAGGGCGTCACCGTCAACACGATCTCGCCCGGCTACATCGGCACGAAGATGGTCACGGCGATTCCGGAAGACGTGCTGAACACGAAGATCCTGCCGCAGATCCCGATCGGCCGGCTCGGCAAGCCCGAGGAAGTGGCCGGCCTCGTGATCTACCTCGCCTCGGAAGAGGCCGCGTTCGTCACCGGCGCGAATATCGCGATCAATGGCGGGCAACACATGCAGTGATGACGGCCTCTCGACCGGCGGATACGCCGGTCGATCCCCCGAGGGGATGCGGGCCCGCTTGGGAGCGGCCCGGCGCTGGGCCCGCAGCGACCTCCACCACTGACCAGACGAAGGACATGAGCATGATCAAAGCAGGAATCGACCACGACGCGATCGTCACGATGTTTT
Organism: Burkholderiaceae bacterium; assembly: GCA_035554275.1. Classification (GTDB taxonomy): domain Bacteria; phylum Pseudomonadota; class Gammaproteobacteria; order Burkholderiales; family Burkholderiaceae_C; genus LMDS01. The sequence continues at coordinate 15,229 of DATMIN010000027.1, read as the reverse complement.
CCGAGGCCACCGCCAAGCAGGGCGAGATGCTGCGCAAGACGGTCGCCGACGCGACGCTGAAGGCGCTGCAGGGGCGCGAGCTGACGATGGAGAACATCAAGAAGGTGCTCAAGACCGTCACCACCGCGGCCAGCGTCGGCGCGGCACAGAACGTGTCGAGCCCGGTCGACGTGGAGGCGATGCTCGCCAAGGCGTTCGCCGGCATGGACGCCGCGCTGCTCCAGGCCGTCGAGGCGAACCGCAAGGCGCTGCAGCAGTTCGTCGAGCAGGGCAACGACCTGCGCGACAAGCAGCTCAAGGGCGCGCTCGCGAACATCGAGAAGATGGAGGACACCTTCTTCGCCACCGTGACCAAGGCGGCGCAGGCCGCGAGCGGCCCGACGCAGGCGCCGTGGGACCACGTGCTCGCGTCGATGAAGCTCAAGGGCACCGACACCGGCGCGCAGGCGCAGCTCACCGTCGAGCAGCTGATGGCGCAGACGCAGACCGCGCTGCGCGACGGCCGCGCCGCGACTGCGAAGACGGCGCAGGCGATGCTCGACGGCTACGCCGCGCTCGTCAGCGGCGTGCTGATCGGCATGTCGGAGGGGCTCGGCTCGAGCGCGGCCGCGCCGGCGGCGAAGGCCGCGGCCAAGAAAAAGTAAAAGGTCGTCCCGCCGATCGGCGCCGCCGGTCCCGCACCGCCCAGCCGCGCCGACGCGCGGCTTTCTTTTTGGAGACAAGCGCATGAGACTCGCCACCGCCCTGCCCGTCGCGCTCGCGTTCGCCGCCGGCGCGCTGCTTTCGCCGCTCGCGCAGCACTTCGTCCCGCCGGCGCACGCGCAGGCCAGCGCTCCGGCCGCGGCCGCACCTGGCCTGACCGCCGCGATCATCGACGTCGCCGCGCTGAAGGACGCCGACCTCGCCGCCACGCCGAACCCCGACCTGCGCTCGAAGGGTTTCGTCACCACGCCGAACGCGACGATCGCGGTGCAGATGGGCAATTTGGCGAAGCACTTCCACAGCAACACCGACGAGATCCAGTACATCGTCGAAGGCACCGGCACCGCGTGGCTCGGCAACGAGAAGCGCGAGATCCGGCCCGGCATGATGATCGTGATCCCGCGCGGCACGCACCACGCCGGCACCGAGGCGATCAGCGGCCGCTTCAAGGCGATCGTGATCAAGATCCCGCCGCAGGATCCGAACGACACGACCTTCGTCAACTGACGCGGCGCGCGGCCACGAGCGCGCTCAGCGGCCGAACAGCCCGGCGAGTTCAGCACGCCGATGAACGCGTCGAGCCGGCGCGCAGCGGCGCGAGCCTGCTCGGCCGGGCCTGCGCGGCATAGCCACGCGAGCGCGGCCATGCCGCGGCCTTCGGCGAGAATCCGCGGCAACTTGCCCCAGGAGGATGCCCCGGATGCGCAGCGACATCGAGATCGCCCAGGCCGCGACGCTGCGTCGCATCGTCGACCTGGCGCGCGAGCGCTACCGAATCCCGGAGGAGAGCCTGTCGCCGTACGGGCACCACAAGGCCAAGCTGTCGCTCGCGCATGTGGCGTCGCTGCGCGAGCGGCCCGACGGCAAGCTGGTGCTCGTGACCGCGATCTCGCCGACGCCGGCCGGCGAAGGCAAGACCACCACCACCGTCGGCCTCGGCGACGCGCTGAACCACATCGGGCGCGACGCCGTGATCTGCCTGCGCGAGCCGTCGATGGGGCCGGTGTTCGGCCTGAAGGGCGGCGCGGCCGGCGGCGGGCACGCGCAGGTCGTGCCGATGGAAGACATCAACCTGCACTTCACCGGCGACTTCGCGGCGATCGCGATGGCGCACAACCTGCTCGCCGCGCTGATCGACAACCACATCCACCACGGCAACGAGCTCGGCTTCGACCTGCGCCGCGTCACCTGGAAGCGCGTGCTCGACATGAACGACCGCGCGCTGCGCGACATCACGATCGGCCTGGGCGGCCCGGCCAACGGCTACCCGCGCGAGGACGGCTTCGACATCGTCGTCGCCTCGGAGGTGATGGCGGTGTTCTGCCTCGCGACCGACCTGGTCGACCTGAAGGCGCGGCTCGCGCGCATCGTCGTCGGGCGCACGCGCGACGACGCGGCGATACGCGCCGGCGACCTCGGCGCGGCCGGCGCGATGACCGCGCTTTTGCGCGACGCGCTTGCGCCGAACCTCGTGCAGACGCTCGAGAACAACCTCGCGCTGATCCACGGCGGGCCGTTCGCCAACATCGCGCACGGCTGCAATTCGGTGCTCGCGACCTCGACGGCGCTGAAGCTCGCGGACTACGTCGTCACCGAGGCCGGCTTCGGCGCCGACCTGGGCGCCGAGAAGTTCATCGACATCAAGTGCCGCAAGTCGGGCCTGCGACCGGCAGCGGTGGTGCTGGTCGCGACGGTGCGCGCGCTGAAGTACCACGGCGGCGTCGCGTTGGCGGATCTCGCCGTCGAGAGCCCCGAGGCGCTGCGGCGCGGGCTCGTCAACCTCGAGCGCCATCTGCACAACATCCGCGAGCACTACGGGCTGCCGTGCGTCGTCGCGATCAACCACCGCACCGAAGACACGCCGGCCGAGATCGAGCTGCTCGAGGCGAGCGCGCGCGCGTTCGGCGTGAAGGCGGTCGTCGCGCGCCACTGGGCCGAGGGCGGCGCGGGCGCGACCGAGCTGGCGCACGAAGTGGTCGCGCTGTGCGAGCAGCCCAGCCGCTTCCGCTTCGTCTACGACGAGGCCGACACGCTGTGGGACAAGGTCGTGAAGATCGCGACCGACATCTACGGCGCCGGCGAGGCCACCGCCGCGCCGAAGGTGCGGGCGCAGATCGCGGCGCTGCAGGCGCAGGGCTACGGCCACTACCCGGTGTGCGTGGCGAAGACGCAGTATTCGTTCTCGACCGACCCGGCGCTGCGCGGCGCCCCCGGCGGCCATGCGCTCGACATCCGCGAGGTGCGGCTGTGTGCCGGAGCCGAGTTCGTCGTGATGGTGTGCGGCGACGTGATGACGATGCCCGGGCTGCCGAAGCGGCCCGCGGCCGAATCGATCGACGTCGACGCGAGCGGGCGGATCGTCGGCCTGTTCTAGCCCCCGAAAGACAAACCCCCCTGGCCTTGCGGACAGAGGGGCGGGTGGCTCTCGCCACCGTTTGGGGCTCCGGAGGAAAGTGGTCCGGGGCTCCTGTGGCGCAGTGACTGCGCCGGTGGGGTTGCCTGCGTGCAGGCCTCTCAACGTTAGGTGACGCGTCGCCCGCATTCAAGGACGATTGCCTAGCGTGTGCCCTCTTGTCAGCGGCGCGGTTTCATGATCGCGTCGACGACGGCCTGCACGCGCTGCTCGACCGCGGCGCCCATGCGGATCGCGCGGCCCCATTCGCGGTCGGTCTCGCCGGGCCACTTGTTCGTCGCGTCCAGCCCCATCTTGCCGCCCAGGCCGCTGACGGGCGAGGCGAAATCGAGGTAGTCGATGGGGGTGTTCGCCACCAGCGTCGTGTCGCGCACCGGGTCGACGCGGGTGGTGATGGCCCAGATCACTTCCTTCCAGTCGCGGATGTCGACGTCGTCGTCGGTCACGACGATGAACTTGGTGTACATGAACTGGCGCAGGAAGCTCCAGATGCCGAACATCAGCCGCTTCGCGTGCCCGGGGTAGCTCTTGCGGATGCTGACGATCGCCATCCGGTAGCTGCAGCCCTCGGGCGGCAGGTAGAAGTCGACGATCTCGGGAAACTGCTTCTGCAGGATCGGCACGAAGACCTCGTTCAGCGCGACGCCGAGAATCGCCGGCTCGTCGGGCGGCTTGCCGGTGTAGGTGGAGTGGTAGATCGGGTCGTGCCGGTGGGTGAGGCGCTCGATCTCGAACACCGGGAACCAGTCCTGCTCGTTGTAATAGCCGGTGTGGTCGCCGAACGGGCCCTCGAGCGCGTGCAGGTAGCCGCCGATCTCCTTCAGGCGCACGCCGTGCTCGCTTTCGCCGCTGAACCCCGCGGCCGCCACCGGGATGTGGCCCTCGAGCACGATCTCGGCCGTGGCCGGCACCTGCAGCATCACGCCGGCATCGCCGACGCCGGCGTCGGCCAGCTCGGTGCGGCTGCCGCGCAGCAGCCCGGCGAACTGGTACTCCGACAGCGTGTCGGGCACCGGCGTCACGGCGCCGAGGATCGTCGCCGGGTCGGCCCCGAGCGCGACCACGATCGGGAACGGCCGGCCCGGCTTGGCCTGGGCGAAGTCGCGGAAGTCGAGCGCGCCGCCGCGATGGGCGAGCCAGCGCATGATCACGCGGTTCTTCGCGATCACCTGCTGGCGGTAGATGCCCAGGTTCTGGCGCCGCCGCGCGCCCGGCGTGCCCTGCGGCCCGCGTGTGACGACCAGGCCCCAGGTGATCAGCGGGCCGGCGTCGTCGGGCCAGCAGATCTGCACCGGCAGCGCGCCGAGATCGACCTCGGCGCCCTGCAGCACGACCTCCTGACACGCCGGCCGGCGCACGCTGGCGGGCTTCATGTCCCACAGCGCCTTGGCCATGCCGAGCAGCGCGCCGGCGTCCTTCAGGCCCTTCGGCGGCTCCGGCTCCTTCAGGCTGGCGAGCAGCCTGCCAATCTCGCGCAGCTCGCCGACGGCGTCGGCGCCCATGCCCATCGCCACCCGGCGCGGGGTGCCGAACAGGTTTGTCAAGGCTGAAATTTTGTAACCGGCGGGCTGCTGGAACCACAGCGCCGGCCCGCCGGCACGCAGAACGAAGTCACTGACCGCTGTCATTTCAAGCCGCGCGGACACTGGCTCGGCGACGCGCCGCAGCTCGCCGGCACGTTCCAAGCCGTCCATGAACTCGCGCAGGTCGCGGTACTTCATACTTGTTTGTAGTTATGGATTCGTTTGATAGTCTTGACCGGTTATGAAGCCGGTTGCTAGATTCCGCGGGTCTTGAGATCGGCGGCCTTCTCGTCTGTGCTGCCGGCCCTCATCCGCTACCGGGCCACTGCGGCCGAGGGCGTAGCCAAACGATTATCGCCGCCGCCTGGGCCGGCAATTCCTCCGAGCGAGGTGTTGCCTGCGCAAGCAGCGCGGCGCGGAAGGAGTGACGATGACGATACGCCCTTGGGCCCAGCGGGCGCGCGCCGCCGCCGCACAGCCGGCCGGGTTCGCCCGCCGGCTCGGCCGCGCGTCGGCGGCCTCGGTGTCGGTGTTCCTGCGCGACGCGGGCCGTGGCCTGCTCGAAGTCAGCCACAACACGCTCGCGCTGCTCGGCCTGGCCCTCGCGGCCGTCGCGATCTTCGCCGCCGGCCGCGCCGACATCCGCCAGGACGCCGAGACCTGGGCCCTCGGCTGGCTGCAGGCGCGCCAGGAAGCGCGCGCCGAGCCGCTCGACCCGTCCGAGCTGCTCGCGCTGTCGCTGAGCGAGCCCGATGCGATCGCGCGGGCCACCGCCTCCGACCCGAAGGAGCTGAGCCGCCAGCAGGCCGCCGTGGCGAACTGGCTCGCGCGGCGCTACCGCGTCGCGCCCGAGCCGGTCAGCCGCCTCGTGCAGGAAGCCTGGAGCGTGGGCCAGAAGGCCGGGCTCGACCCGACGCTGATCCTCGCGATCATGGCGGTCGAATCGAGCTTCAACCCGTTCGCGCAGAGTTCGGTCGGCGCGCAGGGCCTGATGCAGGTGATGACCAAGGTCCACAACGACAAGTACGAGGCATTCGGCGGCAACCACGCCGCGTTCGACCCGGTGACGAACCTGCGCGTCGGCGTGCAGGTGCTGAAGGAGTGCATCGCGCGCGCCGGCAGCCTGGAAGCCGGGCTGCGCTTCTACGTCGGCGCGGCCAACCTCGCCGACGACAGCGGCTACGCGCAAAGGGTGCTCGGCGAGCAGAACGCACTGCGGCTGGTGGCGAGCGGCAAGCGCGTCTCGGAGCGGCTCATCCTGACCGTCACCCCGGCCGCACCGCGCCCCGAGACGCGCGCGGCCGACACGCCGCCGGCCAAGCCGTCCGAGGCGCCGCACCCGGAGCAGATCGCGCTGTTGCGCTGATCGCCACCCGGCTCCGCTACACTGGCGGCGCCGCGCGACTGGCGATGCGGCTCCGTCCGGCGTGACGCCGCGGGGCCCGAGGTGGATCACCACCGGGAAGCGCGGTCGGCATCGGCCACGGCCCGGTGTCGGTCGGCCGTTCGCCTGGGCAGCCTCGAGTTTTGCGTGCGACGCTGCGCGCGACCCGCTCGCGGACTCGCTTGAAAGGACTGCCACCATGTTTGACCGCGCCCAATCGACCATCGCCAACGTCGATCCCGAACTCTGGTCGGTGATCGAACACGAGAACCGCCGCCAGGAAGAGCACATCGAGCTCATCGCGTCGGAGAACTACGCCTCGCCGGCCGTGATGGCCGCGCAGGGCACGCAGCTGACCAACAAGTACGCCGAGGGCTACCCCGGCCGCCGCTACTACGGCGGCTGCGAGTTCGTCGACATCGCCGAGCAGCTGGCGATCGACCGGCTCAAGTCCCTGTTCGGCGCCGAGTACGCCAACGTGCAGGCCAACTCCGGCTCGCAGGCGAATCAGTCGGTGTTCTTCGGGCTGCTGAATCCCGGCGACACGATCATGGGCATGAGCCTGGCTGAAGGCGGCCACCTGACCCACGGCATGCCGCTGAACATGAGCGGCAAGTGGTTCAAGGTCGTCAGTTACGGCCTGACCGCGGAGGAAGCGATCGACTACGACGCGATGGAGCGCCTCGCCCACGAGCACAAGCCGAAGCTGATCATCGCCGGCGCGTCGGCGTACAGCCTGCGCATCGACTTCGCGCGCTTCGCCAAGGTCGCGAAAGACATCGGCGCGTACTTCATGGTCGACATGGCGCACTACGCCGGGCTGATCGCCGCCGGCGTCTACCCGAACCCGGTGCCGCATGCCGATGTCGTCACCTCCACGACCCACAAGAGCCTGCGCGGGCCGCGCGGCGGCATCGTGCTGATGAACGACGAGGCCATCGCGAAGAAGATCAACAGCGCGATCTTCCCGGGCATCCAGGGCGGCCCGCTGATGCACGTGATCGCGGCCAAGGCGGTGGCGTTCCAGGAGGCGCTGCAGCCGGCGTTCAAGACGTACCAGCAGCAGGTCGTGAAGAACGCGGTCGTGCTCGCCGACACGCTGATCGAGCGCGGCCTGCGCATCGTCAGCGGCCGCACCGAATCGCACGTGATGCTGGTCGACCTGCGCCCGAAGAACCTGACCGGCAAGGAGGCCGAAAACCTGCTCGGCGCCGCGCACATGACGTGCAACAAGAACGGCATCCCGAACGACCCGCAAAAGCCGATGGTCACGAGCGGCATCCGCCTGGGCACGCCGGCGCTGACGACGCGCGGCTTCAAGGAAGAGCAGGTGCGCCAGACCGCGCAGCTGATCGCCGACATCCTCGACCGGCCGAACGACGCCGCGACCGCGGCCGCCGTGAAGGCGAAGGTCGCGGTGCTGACGAAGGACTTCCCGGTGTATCGCTGACAGGACAGCGGGGTCGCTGACGCGACCCCTTGTCGGCTGCTTTATGCGCTGCCCCTTCTGCTCACACGAAGACACCCAGGTCGTCGAGACGCGCGACTCCGACGAGGGCGATGTCGTGCGCCGGCGGCGCCGCTGCCCCAGCTGCGACAAGCGCTTCACGACCTACGAGCGCGCCGAGATCGCGCTGCCGTCGGTCGTCAAGAAGGACGGCACGCGCGCCGAGTTCGACGCCGGAAAGATCCGCGCCTCGATGACGCTGGCGCTGCGCAAGCGGCCGGTCAGCGTCGAGCAGATCGACGCCGCGCTCGAGCGCATCCAGGACAAGCTGCTGAACAGCGGCGCGAAGGAAGTGCCGTCGACGCGCCTGGGCGAACTCGTGATGCGCGAACTCAAGCGGATCGACAAGGTCGCCTATGTGCGCTTCGCGTCGGTCTACCGCAGCTTCGAGGACGTGGACGAGTTCCGCCAGTTGATCCGGGACATTTGAGCGGCTCGTGACGCCCACCCCCGCCCGGGGGTGATGCCAAGGGGGAACCCGCGAGAGGGGCGCCCCGCACCCACCTCTGCGGGTCGCGGTGCGGCGCGCGGATTTCTACAGTCGTTGCAACGGTTCACCACCCGGAGCAGCGATGACACATCACCCCCTCTCTCGCCCGGCCGCGCAGCGCGGCTTCTCGCTCGTCGAAGCGGGCATCGTGCTCGCCGTCACCGCGGTCGTCGCGACCAGCGCGGCGCCGAGCCTGCAGCGTGTCGTCGACACGCGCCGCATCGACGGCGCGGCGACGCAGCTGGCCGCCGACATCCAGTTCGTGCGCATCGAGGCCGTCGCCCGCAACCAGCCACTGCGCCTGAGCCTGCAGGCCGCCGGCGGCGCGAGCTGCTACGTCGTCCACACCGGCGCGGCCAACCAGTGCAGTTGCACGGCCGAAGGCCCGGCGCAGTGCAGCGGCGGCGCGCAGGCGCTCAAGGCGGTGCGGCTGACCGGCACGGACCGCACCGCGCTGCAGGGCAACGTCGCGTCAATCGCGTTCGACCCGCTGCACGGCACCAGCACGCCGACCGGGACGCTGCGCGTGATCGGCAGCGACGGCCGCGCCGTGCACCACGTCATCAACATCATGGGGCGCGTGCGCTCCTGCTCGCCGCAGGCCGCCGTGCCCGGCTACCGCGCCTGCTGAACCGGAGGACATTCGCCATGACGCACACCCACACCTCTTCGCGCCGCGTCAGCCGCGGCTTCACGCTGATCGAGCTGATGGCCACGGTCTCGATCGCCGGCGTGCTTTCGTCCGTCGCGCTGCCGAGCTTCGAGCGCCAGCTGCAGAAGGCGCGCCGCACCGACGCGGTGATCGCCGCGGTCCAGGTGCAGGCGGCGCAGGAGCGCTACCGCAGCAACGCACCGAGCTACGCCGCCCTGAGCGCGCTCGGCCTGGCGGCCAAGTCGACCGCCGGCCACTACACGCTGCAGGTCGACGCCGTCAGCGCCGACGGCTACGAGCTGCTCGCGGTCGCCACCGGCGCGCAGGCGCGCGACGCCGGCTGCCGCTACATGAAGCTGGCCTCGAGCGGGCTGAACGCGACCTACAGCTCCGGCCCCGACGCGACCCTGGCGAACGCGCCGGACGCGAACCGCCGCTGCTGGAGCCTGTGATGCGCCGCCACGCTATCGCACGCCGCGCCGCCGGCCTGTCGATGATCGAGCTGATGGTCGGCGTCACGGTCGCGCTGTTCATCGCGGCCGGCGCCATCACGATGTTCGCCGGCCAGCTGCGCGAGCAGCGCGCGCTGCTGCTCGAAGCCCGCCTGATGCAGGACCTGCGCAGCGCCGCCGATGTGGTTACGCGAGATCTGCGCCGCGCCGGCTACTGGGGCGCGGCGGCCGATGGCGTCTGGGCCGCGGGCGCGACCGGCGTCAGCACGAACCCGTACGCGGCGCTGCCGCCGAGCGGTGCGGCCTCCGACGCCGTCGCGTTGCGCTACTCGCGCGACGCGAGCGAGAACAACAGCGTCGACAGCAACGAGCAGTTCGGCTTTCGCCTGCACAACGGCGCGATCGAGCTGCAGCTCGGCGCCGCCAACTGGCAGACGCTGACCGACGCCACGACGCTGACGATCATCGCGTTCAGCGTCACGCCGACGGTGCGCGACATCAGCCTCGACAGCTTCTGCCCCGCGCCCTGCCCGCCGGCCAGCAGCGCGTGCCCGCCGCACCAGCAGATCCGCGATTTCGCGGTCGAGATCATCGGCCGGCTCGTCGCCGCGCCCGCCGTCGAGCGCCGCGTGCATGGCCAGGTGCGCGTGCGCAACGACGCGGTCAGCGGCGCGTGCGCCTGAGGAGAACGACGATGCGCCGACCCCTTGCCCCGATCCATTCCCAGCGCGGCGTCGCCGCGCTCGCGGTGACCGCACTGCTGCTCGTCGCCATGCTGCTCGCGGCGCTGTTCGCGGGCCGCAGCCTGCTGACCGAACAGCGCGGCTCGGCGCAGCAGATGCATTCGACGCAGGCCTTCGAGGCCGCCGAGGCCGGCATCGAGTGGGCGCTGGCCCGGCTCAACACGCCCGAGCGCATCGGCGCCGACTGCCAGCCGAGCACCAACCCCGCCGCCACGTCGTTCCGCGGCCGCAGCCTGGCGATCGCGGCAGCGACCGGCGTGATCACCCCGGCGCCGCTGCAGGCCGCCTGCGTGCGCGACGGCAGCGGCTGGTCGTGCACTTGCCCCAGCGCCGGCGCCGCTAACCCGACGGCCGCGGCGCCGGGACCGGCGTTCACGGTGCAGTTCCTCGCCGCCGGCAAGCCCGGGCTGGTGCGGATCGCGGCGACCGGCTGTGCGCGCTTCGCCGGCGCCTGCGTCGCGGGCGCGCCCGGCACCGACAACGGCGACGCGACCGCGCGCCTCGAGGTCATCGCCGGCCTCGTCGGCGGCCTGCGGATGCCGCCGGCGGCGACCGTCACGGTGCGTGGCGCGTTCGATGCCGGCGGCGCGCTGCTCGGGCTGCACAACAGCGACCCGGCGACCGGCCTCGCGGTCGATGCCGGCGGCGTGTTGAACGCGCCGCAGGCGCGCGTCACGCCGCCGGCCGGCAGCCCGATCGCCGGCGCGCTCGTCGGCAACGACGCCGCGCTCGCCGCGCTGGCACCGGAGCGCCTGTTCGCCACGTCCTTCGGCGTCGACAAGGCGACGTGGCGCCGCCAGGGCGCGGTGGTGCGGATCGACTGCGCGCTCGACTGCGCCACTGCTGTCGTCGCGGCCGTGGCCGCCGCACCCGACGGCGCGCTGCTGCAGGTCGACGGCGACCTCGCGCTGAACGGCCCGCTCGCGCTCGGCACGGCCACGCGGCCGGTCACGATCGTCGTCAGCGGCAGCCTGCATCTCGACGGCGCGGTCGCGCTGCACGGTCTGCTGTACGCCGGCTCACTGCAATGGACGAACACCGCCGGCGGCGCCTTCGTGCGCGGCGCACTGGTGTCGGAAGGCGGCTACGCGGGCAACGGCGCGCCCGAGCTGTTCTACGACGCCGCGCTGCTCGGCCGCCTCGCCCGCAGCAGCGGCAGCTTCGCGCGTGTCGGCGGCAGCTGGCGCGACTTCTGAGGAGATCATCGCCATGACCAGATTGTCCATGAGCCGCCGCGCGCAGCGCGGCACCACGCTGATCGAAGCGCTCGCCGCCTTCGTCGTGCTCACGCTCGGCATGCTCGCGCTCGCGCGCACCCAGCCCGCCCTGCGCCAGCACGCCGAACTCGCGCGCCAGCGCTCCGAGGCGGTACGGCTCGCGCAGGCCGAGATCGAATCGCTGCGCGCGTTCGCGAGCCTCGGCGCGGCGCCCGGCCAGCCGTCGTTCGACGCGATCGCGAACGACACGCGCGTCGTCGATGCGAGCGGGCAGGCGGCGGTGCAAGGCGCCTACACGCTGACCCGCGCGATCGACGCCGGCGCGATCGCGAACGCGAAGCAGGCGCTCGTCACCGTCGCCTGGACCGACCGCGCCGGCGCCGCGCAGCAGGTCGCGCTCGCGGCCATCGTCGCCGCCAACCCGCCGGCGCTCGGCGGCGCGCTCGGGCTGGCGCGCCCTGCCGGCGCTGCGCCCGGTGCATTCGGCCGCTCGGCGCGCATCCCCGTCGCGGCCAAGGATCTCGGCGACGGCCGCAGCGTGTTCAAGCCGCGCGGCGATGGCACGCTCGCGTTCGTGTTCGACAACCGCAGCGCCGCGATCACCGCGCGCTGCGATGCCGTCGACCCGGCCACGCCGACGGCCGCGCTGACACTCGCGAACCTCGGCGCGTGCAACACGAGCGCCGGGCTGCTGCTCAGCGGCACGGTGCGCTTCACGGCGGCGCAGCCGCCCGACGCGGCGCACGCGAACGACGCGCCGCTCGCATTCGCGATTGCGTTGACCTTGACCGGCGCCACCTACCCGGCCGCGCCGGTGTGCGGCGTCGACCTCGCCGCGTGGACCAGCGCCGGCGATCGCTACGCGACCTACCACTGCGTCGTCTACCCGGCGAGCGGCCCCTGGTCGGGCCGCGCGAACCTCGCGCCGAGCGGCTGGACGATCGGCAGCGCCGCCACCGACCGGCGCGTCTGCCGCTACGCCGCCGACCTCGACGCGAGCGGCGCGATCGATGCGAACCTCGAGCACCCGGCCGACTACGCGAACGTCGGCGCCGCGCTGACGAACCAGAACTTCGTCGTCGTGGCCGGCAGCGCCGCCTGCCCCGGCGGCGCCGCGGTGCAGATCGCAGGCAACAATACCGATGTCGATGCCGACTTCGGCACCGCGCCGCACCAGCCCTGAGATCCCCGCCGAATGACCGCTGCTCCCGCCCCGTTCGCCACGCCGATGCACGAGGCGCTCGCGCTCGCGCACGGCGCGGTCGGGCTGTCGGAGCCGAACCCGCGGGTCGGCTGCGTGATCGTCGGCGCCGACGGCCGCACGCTCGGCCGCGGCCACACGCAGCGCGCCGGCGAGGCGCACGCCGAGGTGATGGCGCTGCGCGACGCGCAAGCGCACGGCCACGACGTGCGCGGCGCCACGGTGCACGTGACGCTCGAGCCGTGCTCGCACCATGGCCGCACGCCGCCGTGCTGCGACGCGCTGATCGGCGCCGGCGTCGCGCGCGTCGTCGTCGCGCTGGCCGACCCGAACCCGCTCGTCGCCGGCCAGGGTCTCGCGCGGCTGCGCGCCGCCGGCATCGAGGTGATCGAAGGCGAACTCGCCGACGCCGCGCGCGAACTCAACATCGGCTTCTTCTCGCGCATGCAGCGCGGCCGGCCGTGGGTGCGGCTGAAGACCGCGGTCTCGCTCGACGGCCGCACCGCGCTCGACAACGGCGCGAGCCAGTGGATCACCGGCGAGGCGGCGCGCGCCGATGGTCATGCATTCCGCAAACGCGCCGGCGCGGTGCTGACCGGCGTCGGCACCGTGCTCGACGACGACCCGCGCCTCGACGTGCGCCTGGTCGAGACCACCGTGCAGCCGCTGCGCGTGATCGTCGATTCGCGCCTCGACACGCCGAGCGCCGCGCGCATCCTCGACGCGCCGGGCCGCGTGCTCGTCTACGCCGCGTCGCCCGAGTCGGCGCGCCGCGCCGCGCTCGAAGCGCGCGGCGCCGAGATCGCGCTCATGCCGGGCGCCTCGGGCAAGGTCGACCTCGCCGCAATGCTCGCCGACCTGGCCGCGCGCGGCATCAACGAGCTGCACGTCGAGGCCGGCCACAAGCTGAACGGCTCGTTCGTGCGCGAGCGGCTGGTCGACGAGTACGTCGTCTACCTCGCGCCGATGCTGATCGGCAGCGGCCGCGAACTCGCCGCGTTCGGCCCGCTGCGCTCGCTCGCCGACGCGCCGCGGCTGCGCTTCGTCGAGGTGACGACGATCGGCCCCGACCTGCGCGTGATCGCACGCCCTGAGACAATCGGCTGATGTTCACCGGCATCGTCAGCGGCATCGGCCGCATCCTCGAATCGCGCGCCCTCGGCAGCGATGCATCGCACGGCCGACAGCTCACGATCGACGCGCCGCCCGGCTACCTCGACGACGTACAGCTCGGCGACAGCATCGCGCTGAACGGCGCGTGCATGACGGTCACCACGTTCGACGCGGCCGCGCGCCGCTTCACGATCGACGTCTCCGCCGAGAGCCTCGACAAGACCGCCGGCCTCGCCGAGCCCGGGCCCGTCAACCTCGAGAAGGCGCTGCGCGCGAACGACCGGCTCGGCGGCCACCTCGTCAGCGGCCATGTCGACGGCGTCGGCACGGTGCTGCAGTTCGCACCGGTCGGCGAATCGTGGTCGCTGAAGGTCGCCGCGCCGCGCGCGCTGGCGCGCTTCATGGCCTACAAGGGCTCGGTCACCGTCAACGGCGTGAGCCTGACGGTCAACGACGTGGCCGACACGGCCGCCGGCTGCACGCTCGGCATCAACCTGATCCCGCACACCCTCGAGCACACCACGCTCGGCACGCTCGCGGAGGGCAGCCGCGTCAACCTCGAGATCGACCTGATCGCGCGCTATGTCGAGCGCATGCTGACGGCGCCGAAAGGCTGACGCCCGCGGCGCGGGCGCCGGCCGCCGGGTGCTCCATTCACTCCCACTCGACGCGCACACCGACCCACGCGCCGCGCGGCGCGCCCAGGCCGTAGAACGGCTCGGCAGTGGCATTCGCCGGGTCGAACGATTTCGTCGCGTTCGGGAACGCATTGCGGCCGAGCACCGCGAAGTTCGCGTACTCGCGGTTGAACACGTTGTCGACGCGGCCGAACAGCTCGACGTGCTTCGTCAGGCGCCAGCGCGCATCGAGGTTGACGACCGTGTAGCCGCCGACCGCGCCGTTCACGTCGCGGTTGTTCTCGTCGCCACGGATGCCGCTGCGGCTGTTGGCCACGACGTTGGCGCCGAACGACAGCGCTTCGGTCGGCTCGATGTCGAGCCGCACGCGCAGGCTCTGGCGCGGCACGCTTGGGATGCGGTCGCCGGGTGCGATCACGATGTCGCCGTTCGCATCGGCGCTCGAGTTCGCCGGGCTGTGCTCGATGAAGCCGGAGCGGAAGCTCGCGTCGATCAGGCTGTAGCGCAGCGTCGCGCCGACCGGGCCCCACTTCGACGAGCCGGTCAGCTCCAGGCCCTGGCGGCGCGTCTTGCCGACGTTGCGAAAGTAGCCGGCGTTGATCGCGTTGCCGCTGCTGACGAACTGGATGTCGTCGGTCAGCTCGGTGCGGTAGACGGCCGCGCTCCAGCGCGTGTCGCCGTCACGGCCGCGCGCGCCGAGCTCGATCGTGTGCGCGACCACCTTCTTCAGCGGCGGGTCGGCGAGGAAGCTGTTCGGCAGCTTGCACGGCGCGGCCGGGTCGGCGCAGGTCAGCTCGGCCGCGGTCGGCGCGCGCATGCCTTCGTTGTAGCTGGCGTACGCGGTGAGCGCGGGCGTCGGGTTGAAGGTCAGGCCGAGCGCCGGGTTGAAGCGGCGGAACTCGTGGTCGCCGTCGAGATCGGGGTTCGCGCCGCTCTGGTCGCGGATGCCGATGCGCGCGCGGTTGTAGCGCCCGCTCGCCGTCAGCGACCAACGCTCGTCGAGCGCGAGCGTGTCCATCACGTACAGGCCGAGGTTGCGGGTGCGCGTCTTCGCGTCGGTCTCGGATTCGAAGTCGCCGGTCGGGATCGCGCCGCGCCCGGCGTCGAAGTCGGCCGGCTGCGAATCCTGCGTGTAGCGCGCGCGGCCGGCGTCGACGCTGGCGCCGAGCACGAACTGGTTCTTGCGCGTGCCGA
>DATMIN010000026.1:0-13352 GCA_035554275.1 Burkholderiaceae bacterium | reverse complement strand
GTCATCTCGACGTCGACGTAGCTGCCGTCGTCGAGGCGCTTGAACTCGATGCGGGTCTGCGGCCCGACGGTCAGCGCCTGCGACAGCGTCACGGCCAGCGTGCCTTCCTGCGGCTCGGCGACGATCTCGAGCTCGTGCGGGCGCACGTAGCTCACGTCTTCGGCCGGCGTCGAGCCGCCCGGCGCGTGGCCAAAGCGACCGTGGAACAGATTCACGTCGCCAAGGAACTGCAGCACGAACGGCGTGGCCGGGTGGTCGTAGACCTCGTCGGGCGCGCCGTCCTGTTCGATGCGGCCCTGGTTCATCACGACCACGCGATCGGCGACTTCCATCGCCTCGTCCTGATCGTGGGTCACGAACACGCTGGTGATGTGCATCTCGTCGTGCAGGCGGCGCAGCCAGCGGCGCAGTTCCTTGCGGACCTTGGCGTCGAGCGCGCCGAACGGCTCGTCGAGCAGCAGCACCTGCGGCTCGACCGCGAGTGCGCGCGCGAGCGCGATGCGCTGGCGCTGGCCGCCGGAGAGCTGGTGCGGGTAGCGGTCGGCGAGCCAGTCGAGCTGCACCAGCTTGAGCAGCTCCATCACCTTCGACTTGATCTGCGCTTCGCTCGGCCGCGTGGCCTTCGGCCGCACCCGCAGCCCGAACGCGACGTTCTCGAAGATGCTCATGTGGCCGAAGAGGGCGTAGTGCTGGAACACGAAACCGACGTGGCGGTCGCGCACGTCGTCGAAGGTCGCGTCCTCGCCGTGGAACAGCACCGAGCCGGAGTCGGGCCGCTCCAGGCCCGCGATGATGCGCAGCAGCGAGGTCTTGCCCGAGCCCGAGGGCCCCAGCAGCGCCACCAGCTCGCCCGACGGGATGTCGAGGTTCAGGTTGTCGCAGACGACGGTGGCGCCGAAGCGCTTGTTGAGTTGGCGGATCTCGATGCTCATGGCGGCGGCTTCCTCATTCGTCCCGGTCCGAAGCACTGCGCGTCTGCTTCTTCACGCGCTGCTCGACCGCGTACTTCAGCACCAGCGTGACGAGCGCCAGCAGCGCGAGCAGCGACGCGACCGCGAACGCGGCGGCGAACTGGTACTCGTTGTAGAGAATCTCGATGTGCAGCGGCATCGTGTTGGTCTGGCCGCGGATGTGGCCCGACACCACGCTGACGGCGCCGAACTCGCCCATCGCCCGCGCGTTGCACAGGATCACGCCGTAGAGCAGCGCCCACTTCACGTTCGGCAGCGTGACGCGCCGAAACATCTGCCAGCCCGAGGCGCCGAGCACGCGCGCGGCTTCCTCCTGCTCCTGGCCCTGCGCCTGCATCAGCGGGATCAGCTCGCGGGCGATGAACGGGAACGTGACGAAGATCGTCGCCAGCACGATGCCCGGCACCGCGAAGATCACCTTCAGGTCGTGGTCGCGCAGCGTCTCGCCGAACCAGCCCTGCAGCCCGAAGATCAGCACGTAGATCAGCCCGGCAATCACCGGCGAGACCGAGAACGGCAGATCGATCAGCGTCAGCAGCACGTTCTTGCCGCGGAAGTCGAACTTGGCGATGCACCAGGCCGCCGCCAGGCCGAACACCAGGTTCGCCGGCACCGAGATCAGCGCCGCGATCAGCGTGAGCTTGACGGCCGACAGCGCGTCGGGCTCGACGATCGCCGCGAGGTAGACCGACCAGCCCTTCTTGAACGCCTCGTAGAACACCGCGGCGAGCGGCACGAACAGGAAGAGTGCGAGGAACGCGAGCGCCAGCCCGATCAGCGTGCGGCGCACCCAGGGCGGTTCGGCGGTGGCCGCGAGCGCCGTGCGCGGTACGACAGATCGGCGGCCGGCACCGATCGGCGGCAAGGTGGTCGTGGTCGACATGGTCGGTTCAACGGCCCTGGCGCTGGCGGGTCCAGGCCTGCAGCAGGTTGATCGCAAGCAGCATCGCGAACGCCGCGACCAGCATCACGACGGCGATCGCGGTGGCGCCCTGGTAGTCGTACTGCTCGAGCTTGGTGATGATGAGCAGCGGCGTGATCTCCGAGATCATCGGCATGTTGCCGGCGATGAAGATCACCGAACCGTATTCGCCCAACGCGCGCGCGAACGCGAGCGCGAAGCCGGTCAGCAGCGCGGGCGTCAGCACGGGCAGGATCACGCGCGTGAAGGCCTGAGCCCGCGTCGCGCCCAGCGTGGCGGCGGCCTCCTCGAGTTCCTGCTGCAGATCCTCGAGCACCGGCTGCACCGTGCGCACGACGAACGGCAGGCCGATGAAGGTCAGCGCGACGAACACGCCGAGCGGCGTGTACGCGACCTTGATGCCGGCCGGCGCAAGGATCTGGCCGATCCAGCCGTTGGCCGCGTACAGCGAGGTCAGCGCGATGCCGGCCACCGCCGTCGGCAGCGCGAACGGCAGATCGACCAGCGCGTCGACGAGGCGCTTGAACGGGAACTCGTAGCGCACCAGCACCCAGGCCACGATCAGCCCGAACAGCGAGTTCAGCAGCGCCGCCGCCAGCGAGGCGCCGAACGTCAACCGGTACGAGGCGAGCACGCGCGGCGAGGTCACGGCGGCCCAGAACGCCGGCCACGTCATCGTGAACGTCTTCAGGAACGCCGCCGACAGCGGGATCAGGACGATGAACGCGAGGTACAGCAGCGTGAAGCCGAGCGCGAGATCGAAGCCCGGCAGCACGCTGTGGCGTTTGAGCAGGGAGCGGGACAGGAACACGGGCGGGCGCTTCGCGAAGAGGCAAACCGCGCATGTTACGGACGCGCACACCTTCAGGAAACGACTCAAATCGAACTTGCTTATGCACAAAGCTGCTAACTGCGAGGCCTGCTCGCGCCGCAGCGCGCGAACGGAATGCGCATATGGAAGTTCGCATTCCTTCGTTCCTGGCCGCGATCTCGATGCTTAAGCTGCGCTCCTGCTGGTCATCGCCACCACTCGGCGCCGCGGCCGGCATCAACAAACAGGAGACCCCATGTCCGCCGTGCTTGCCGAAACCTCTCTTCATCCTGTTCTCGAGCGTGCCCGCCACGAAGCCGATGCCGCCGGGCTCGCTTTCGCCGGCCGCGTGGCGCCGCTCGACGCCTGGGCGCTGGCGCAGGCCGGCGCCGCGGTGCTCGTCGACGTGCGCTCGGCCGAGGAGCGCAAGTTCGTCGGTCACGTGCCGGGCGTCGCGCACGTCGCCTGGGCCAGCGGCACCAGCCTGACCCGCAACCCGCGCTTCGTGCGCGAACTCGAGGCCAAGGTCCGCAAGGACGAGCCGGTGCTGCTGCTGTGCCGCAGCGGCAAGCGCTCGGCGCTGGCCGCCGAGGCCGCGACGAAGGCCGGCTTCACGAGCGTGTTCAACGTGCTCGAAGGCTTCGAGGGTGAGCTCGACGCTGCGCACCAGCGCGGCAGCGCCGACGGCTGGCGGTTCCGCGGCCTGCCATGGATTCAGGATTGATGAATCCGGTGCTCGACCTCGCGACGATCGTCGCGCAGCTGCGTGAGGTGCGCGAGCACTGGCGCCACGCCCAGCAGCGGCCGCGCGACATCGGCGGGCGCGAGCTGCCGTCGCGCGAGGCCTTGGCGGCGATCGCGCTGGGCTTGCGCGGCGCCCTCTTCCCGATGCGCCTCGGCCCGCCCGATCTGCGCCAGGAGAGCGAGGACTACTACGTCGGCCACACGCTCGACGCCGTGCTCAGCGCGCTGTTGACGCAGGTCCGTCTGGAGCTGCGCTACCACGCGCGCCACGACCGCGACGGCTTCGACGCGACCGATGCCCGCGCGCTCGAGATCGTTCGCGACTTCGGCGCCGCGCTGCCCGAGATCCGCACGCTGCTCGACAGCGACGTGCTGGCCGCGTTCCACGGCGACCCGGCCGCGCGCAGCGTCGACGAGGTGCTGCTGTGCTACCCCGGCATCCACGCGATGATCCACCACCGCATCGCGCACGTGCTGTACACGCTGGGCGTGCCGCTGCTCGCGCGGCTGGTGGCCGAACTCGCGCACGGCGAGACCGGCATCGACATCCACCCGGGCGCGACGATCGGCCCGGGCTGCTTCATCGATCACGGCACCGGTGTCGTGATCGGCGAGACCGCGCTGATCGGCCGCCACGTGCGCCTGTATCAGGCCGTCACGCTGGGCGCGAAGCGCTTCGCGACCGACGACGACGGTCATCTGCAGAAGGGTGGCGCCAGGCACCCGATCGTCGAGGACGAGGTGGTGATCTATGCCGGCGCGACGATCCTCGGCCGGGTGACGATCGGGCACGGCTCGACGATCGGCGGCAATGTGTGGCTCACGCGCAGCGTGCCGCCGCACAGCAACATCTCGCAGGCGACCTTGCTCCACCAGGCCGCCGAGGCGCCAGGCCCGGCGCCGTCGCCCCTATCGGCGCCGGCCGTCGCGCCCGTACTGCAACCGGTGCGGTGAAGCTGCAGAACCGCTTCGGCAGCGTGGTGCGCGAGCGCCGCGAGGAACTGCGCTGGTCGCAGGAGATGCTGGCCGAGCGCGCCGCGCTGAACCGCTCGTACCTCGGCGAAGTGGAGCGCGGCCAGGTCGTGCCGTCGCTGGCGACGATCGACAAGCTCGCCGCAGCGCTCGAGCTGCGGCTGTCGGCGCTGTTCGCGCGCTGCGAAGCCGGCCTGCCCGTCTGAACACCAGCGATTGGTGGCGATAGCCGGTTGAACGCGCCCGCGTTTGCCGACACAGTGCCGGGTTGCGATCTTCTTCAGCCTTCCCTTCCCGCACCAGGAGTTCCCCATGGCCGAACCGGCGCAGCATGCGCTCAGCGACCTTGGCGCACGGCAGCTTGCCAACGCGACCAAGAGCGCTCCCAAGCTCGACACCCTCTCGCCGCGCTGGCTCACCCACTTGCTCCAGTGGCTGCCGGTCGAGGCCGGCATCTACCGGCTGAACAAGGTCAAGAACCCCGAAGGGGTGCTGGTCGCGTGCACGAATCGCGGCGACGAGTCGGAGCTGCCGAGCACCTTCGTCGACTACGAAGAGAACCCGCGCGAGTACTTCCTCAACGGTGTCAGTACCGTGCTCGACGTGCACACCCGCGTCAGCGATCTCTACAACAGCCCGTTCGACCAGATCAAGGAGCAGCTGCGCCTGACGATCGAGACGATCAAGGAGAAGCAGGAAAGCGAGCTGATCAACAACCCCGACTACGGGCTGCTCGCCAGCGTCCACCCGGATCAGATCGTCTACCCGCTGACCGGCGCGCCGACGCCCGACGACCTCGACGAGCTGCTGACCAAGGTCTGGAAGGAGCCGGCGTTCTTCCTCACGCACCCGCTGGCGATCGCCGCGTTCGGCCGCGAGGCGACGCGCCGCGGCACGCCGCCGCCGACGGTGAGCCTGTTCGGCTCGCAGTTCGTCACCTGGCGCGGCATCCCGCTGATCCCGTCGAACAAGGTGCCGGTGGCCGATGGCAAGACCAAGGTGCTGCTGCTGCGCGTCGGCGACAAGCGCCAGGGCGTCGTCGGCCTGTACCAGCCCGGCCTGGCCGGCGAGCAGAGCCCGGGGTTGTCGGTGCGCTTCATGGGCATCAACCGCGCGGCGATCTCGTCGTACCTGATCTCGCTGTACTGCTCGCTGGCGGTGCAGACGCACGATGCGCTCGCGGTGCTCGACGACGTCGAGATCGGCAAGTACCACGACTATGCAGACACCTACAAGTGAGCTGCCCGCAGGCCCGTTCGACACCGGGTTGCTCGACATCGCGGCGCTGACCGAACTCGCGAACTCGATGTTCTCGGCCCCGCCCGGGCAGGCGCCGGCGAACCCATTGCCGCCTGGCGCGAGCCTCGGCCCGTTCGGCAACGGCCCGCTGTTGCCGGGCACGCTGGTGCCGGGCGGCAACGCCCTGCCGGGCTCGCCGCAGGACATCGCATCGATCGCGGCCGCGCAACCAGCGCGCGCCCCGAAGGCCGAAGCCGGCAACGGCGTGCCCGACGTCGTCTACACCGCCGCACCCGCGCTCGACAGCCGCCTGGGCGGCGCCGCGCTCGGCGTGCCGCCGGCGCTGGCGCCCGGCGCGGCACCGTTCTATTTTCTCGACGGCGGCGTGCCCGGCGCCGCGCTGGCCCCAACCGGCGGCTACTACTTCACCGAGTTCGCACAGCCCGCGAATTCGCCGGACGCGCTGCCCCACGCGAGCGCCTCGGCGCATCCGCCGTTCGACGTGCAGGCGATCCGGCGCGACTTTCCGATCCTCGCCGAGCGCGTCAACGGCCGGCCGCTGGCGTGGTTCGACAACGCGGCGACGACGCACAAGCCGCAGTGCGTGATCGACCGCCTCGCCTACTTCTACGCGCACGAGAACTCGAACATCCACCGCGCGGCGCACGAACTCGCGGCGCGCGCCACCGATGCGTACGAAGGTGCGCGCAAGAAGGTGGCCGACTTCATCGGCGCCGGCTCGGTCGACGAGATCGTGTTCGTGCGCGGCACCACCGAAGGCATCAACCTCGTCGCCGCCACCTGGGGCGAGCGGCACATCGGCGCCGGCGACGAGATCATCGTCTCGCACCTCGAACACCACGCCAACATCGTGCCGTGGCAGATGCTGTGCCGGCGCAAGGGCGCGACGCTGCGCGTGATCCCGGTCGACGATTCCGGCCAGGTGCTGCTCGAAGACTTCAAGCAGCTGCTCAGCGACAAGACGAAGCTCGTCTCGGTCACGCAGGTGTCGAACGCGCTCGGCACCGTGGTGCCGGTCAAGGAGATCGTCGAGATCGCGCACCGCGCCGGCGCGGCCGTGCTGATCGACGGCGCGCAGTCGGTCTCGCACATGGCGGTCGACGTGCGCGCGCTCGACGCCGACTTCTTCGTCTTCAGCGGCCACAAGATCTTCGGGCCGACCGGCATCGGCGCGGTCTACGGCAAGCGCGCGATCCTCGAAGACCTGCCGCCGTACCAGGGCGGCGGCAACATGATCCAGGACGTGACCTTCGAGAAGACGGTCTATCACGCACCGCCGACACGCTTCGAGGCCGGCACCGGCAACATCGCCGATGCGGTGGGCCTGGGCGCCGCGCTCGACTACGTGCAGCGCGTCGGCATCGAGAACATCGGCCGCTACGAGCACGAGCTGCTCACGTATGCCACGCACCAGCTCGCGCTGATCCCGGGCGTGCGGCTGATCGGCACCGCGCGCGACAAGGCGAGCGTGCTGTCGTTCGTGCTCGACGGCCACTCGACCGACGAGGTCGGCCAGGCGCTGAACCAGGAAGGGATCGCGGTGCGCACCGGGCACCACTGCGCGCAGCCGATCCTGCGGCGCTTCGGCCTGGAAGCGACGGTGCGGGCGTCGCTCGCGTTCTACAACACGGTCGAAGAGGTCGACCGCTTGGTGGTGGTGGTGCGGCGCTTGGCGGGTTCGCGGCGCTGAGGACGCGCCGCCCGACGTAACCTGCCCTTACGGGGCCTCATCCCGCGGTGGCAACATGGCGGGATGTTCAAGAGAAGACCCCGCTGGATCGATCAGTTTGCAAGCACGTTGAGCAGCTTGGTGTTGACGCCGACCCGGACCAAATCGTCGAATTGGCCGAGGTCGTGTTCGAACTCCACTCCGATCTCGACCCAGCAGCTGTTGCTCGATCAGAACTCCACAAGTGGCCGCTGCCGCAAGACCTGTCTACGGCTGTTGGCCGTCTGCGCTGGTGACATCGAGACGCTTTTCAGGGCAAAGGCGGAGTGCCGTGGCGCGCGCCGTCACAGCTTCCACAGCGGCACTCGGCCGATCCGCAGCTGGGCGGCGAGTTTGGCGAGCCACACGCTGAGGCAACCCACGGCGACCCCGGCGGGGATGTCGATCAGGTGGTGTTGCCATGTCGTCAGGGTCGACACGCCGATCGCGATCAGCCATGCCCCGAGCGCCAGGCGCCAGACGCCCTGCACGCGCGGCATCAGCCGTACCCAAAGCAGCACCAGCACGCTGATGTGCAACGACGGGGCACGGTTGTACGGCAGATCGCTCTGGCTCAGCAAGTCGAAGAGCCAGCCCCACACGCCGTCCAGCGCGGGGCGGTCGTACTGGAAGCGCATTGGCACCAGCACATAACAGGCGATCGACAGCGCCAGGTCGATGAACAGCGCCGCGACATGCAGGCGCAGCGCTGCACGCCCGCCGCCGACGAAGAACGACACGACGAACAAGCCGAGGATCGACAGGTAGGGAACGATCGTCCACGGCAGGAACAGGATGTAGTGCTCGAACGGGAACACGCCGCGGTAGACATGCGGCCGCCACTGCGTGACCTCATTGCAGGCCCAGTAGGCGAGCACGAATACAACGCTGATGATGACCAGCCGTCGCGAGGCGGCAAGGTAGGCAGCGATCGGCTTCATGGGCAACGGCACACGCAGCAGCGAGGGCTTCACTATACGTGCGAGGCGGCGGCGCCGCCTTCGGGGCGACACGGGGAACCTGACAGACCTCATCGTGGGCTCGGCAGCGTCCGCGACCGCTGCAGTGCTGCCACCAAAAGCTCGAGTGACGGCCAGCACTTGCCGACCTCGTCACCCTGCGGCAGGACAAAAAAATGGGCGGCACACGCCGCCCATTTTTTTTGTTTCAACGAGCCCTACTTCTTCGTGTAGATCTGGTCGAACACGCCGCCATCGGCGAAGTGCGTCTTCTGCGCCTTGGCCCAGCCGCCGAACGTGTCGTCGATCGTGAAGAGCTTGATCGTCGGGAAGTTCTTCGCGTACTTGGCCAGCACGGTCGCATCGATCGGACGGTAGAAGTTGCGCGCCGCGATGTCCTGCCCTTCGGGGCTGTACAGGTACTCGAGGTAGGCCTGCGCCACATCGCGCGTGCCGCGCTTGTCGACGACCTTGTCGACCACCGCGACCGGCGGCTCGGCCAGGATGCTGACCGGCGGGTAGACGATGTCGAACTTGTCGGCGCCGAATTCCTTCAGCGACAGGTAGGCCTCGTTCTCCCACGCGAGCAGCACGTCGCCGATGCCGCGCTCGGCGAAGGTCACGGTCGAGCCGCGCGCGCCCGAGTCGAGCACCGGCACGTTGCTGTAAACCTTGGCGATGAAGTCCTTCGCCTTCGCGTCCGCTTTTGGGTCATTCGCGCCCGCCTGCTTCAGCGCGTAGCCGTACGCCGCAAGGTAGCCCCAGCGCGCGCCGCCCGAGGTCTTCGGGTTCGCGGTGATCACCGACACGCCCGGCTTGATCAGGTCCGACCAGTCCTTGATGCCCTTCGGGTTGCCCTTGCGCACCAGGAAGATGTAGGTCGACGAATATGGCGTGCTGTTGTGCTTCAGGCGCTTCTGCCAGTCGGGCGCGATCAGCTTGGCGCGTTCAGCGATCTCGTCGATGTCGTAGGCCAGTGCCAGCGTCGTCACGTCGGCCTCGAGGCCGTCGATCACCGAGCGGGCCTGCTTGCCCGAGCCGCCGTGCGACTGCTTGACGCTCACGGTGTCGCCGGTCTTGGCCTTCCAGTATTTGGCGAACGCGGCGTTGTAGTCCTGGTAGAGCTCGCGCGTCGGGTCGTACGAGACGTTGAGCAGCGTGATGTCCTTGGCGGCCGCCAGGCCGGCGGCGGCGGCCAGTGCCAGCGCGGCCGCGGTGCGGAGAAATGTTCGAGCCGTCGTCATGAGAGGGAGCGTCCTTTGAAGGTCAGGGAGCGGTCACATGACCGTCGGCAACGATCTTAAGGAGGCGGTTGCGAGCGCGGAACAAATCAATTCAGCAATTGATATGCGCGAAACGTGCAAAGCCTCGGCGATCACGCCGGCTCAGACCGCCCAGCGCCACGCGCTCAACGGCACGACGCCCGGTGCGGGCGCGGCCGCGGCCTCCTCGCCCGGGCGGCTGAGCACGCGCTGCAGCACCCGGTTTTCGATCGCGTCGAAGGCCGCGCCGCGCGCCCGCGGGCGGGCCAGCGGCACGCGTTCGTCGAGCGCGATGCGGTGGTCCTCGATCAGCACCACGCGGTCGGCCAGCGCCACCGCCTCGGTCACGTCGTGCGTGACCAGCAGCGCCGTGAAGCCGTGCCGCAGCCACAACCGCTCGATCAGCCCGTGCATCTCGATCCGCGTCAGCGCGTCGAGCGCGCCCAGCGGCTCATCGAGCAGCAGCAGGCGCGGCGTGTGCACCAGCGCGCGCGCCAGCGCCACCCGCTGGCGCTGGCCGCCGGACAGCACGGCCGGCCAGTCCTGGGCCCGATCGGACAGCCCAACCTGCGCCAGCGCCTCGCGGGCTCGGTCCTGCGCGCCGGGGCCGTCGAGCCCGAGCGCGACGTTGTCGAGCACGCGCTTCCACGGCAGCAGCCGCGCGTCCTGGAACATGATGCGGATGTCGGCCTGGTGGCGGCTGCGCGCATCGCGATCGAGCGTGATCTGGCCCGCGTCCGCGGCTTCGAGGCCGGCCAGCAGGCGCAGCAGCGTGCTCTTGCCGCAGCCGCTGCGGCCGACGATCGCGACGAACTCGCCCGGCGCGATCGCCAGGCCGACATCGTTCAACACGGCGCGCTCGCCGTAGCGCTTGCTCAGGCCGCGCGCGTCGACCGCCGCACCACCGCGCGGCCGCTTCGCCGCGGCCGCCCGCGCATCGGCCGCATCGGGCGCGACGTCGCGGCGGACGTGCGCGGCCGGCGCGCCGAACGCCAGCGCCTGCAATTCGAGGTCGAAGTGGTTCATCAGTGCGATCAGGTGCGGGCTGCGGGTTGATAGCCGGGGTGCCAGCGCAGCCACCAACGCTCCAGCCCCTTGGCGAGCACGTCGGCGAGCTTGCCGAGCAGCGCGTACAGCAGGATGCCCACCAGCACCACGTCGGTCTGCAGGAACTCGCGCGCGTTCATCGTCATGTAGCCGATGCCGGCCTGCGCCGAGATCGTCTCGGCGACGATCAGCAGCACCCACATCAACCCGAGCGAGAAGCGCACGCCGACGAGGATGGACGCGACCGAGCCCGGCAGGATCACCTGCGCGTACAGCTTCCAGCCCGAGAGGCCGTAGCTGCGCGCCATCTCGATCAGCCCCTTGTCGACCGAGCGGATGCCGTGGAAGGTGTTCAGGTAGACCGGGAAGAACACGCCGAGCGCAACGAGGAACAGCTTGGCCCATTCGTCGATGCCGAACCACAGGATCACCAGCGGGATCAGCGCCAGCGCCGGGATGTTGCGGATCATCTGCAGTGTCGAGTCGAGCAACGTCTCGGCCGCGCGGAACGTGCCGGTCAGCAGGCCCAGCAGCAGGCCGAGCCCGCCGCCGATGCCGAAGCCGACCAGTGCGCGCCAGGTGCTCGTGGCCACGTGCTTGCCGATCTCGCCCGAGAGCGTCAGCGTCCAGAACGCCTTCAGCACCGCCCACGGTTCGGGCAGCACGCGCGTCGACAGCCAGCCCGCCTGCGAGGCCAGCTGCCAGCTCGCGATCACGACGATCGGGAACAGCCACGGCAGCACGCGTTGCACGTTCGCGCCCGGCGACCAGCGGTCGCGTGCCGCGCTAGACCGAGAAGTGGAGGTCGGCGGCACGGTGGCTTCCGGTGGGTTCGTCAGCGCCCGTCGCCGGCTCGATCAGCTCGAGCCGGTTGCCGAACGGGTCTTCGACATAGATGCGCTCTTCGCCGCTCGGCAGCGGCGCGACGTCGATGCGAAGGCCGGCGGCGTGCAGCGCTCGCGTCAGGCTCCGCAGGCTGCGCACCTGCAGCGCGAGGTGTGCCTGCGGCGCGATGCCGATGTAGCGCCCTTCGCTCAGGTCGAGCCGCTGCCGGCCGAGTGCGAAGCGCAACGTGCCGGGCCGGTCGAGCCCCGGGTCGCGCACTTCGCGCAGGCCGAGCAGGCCCTGGTAGAACGCGCGGGCCTGCGCCGCGGTGCCGGGCGGGATCGGCAGCTGGATGTGGTCGACGCCTTGAACGCTCATGCTCTGGCAATCTCGGCGGCCTTCGGCGCGTAGCTGTTGGCCACGATCTCGCCGAACGGGCCGGTCAGCGCGCGCCCGGGCAACTTCGCCTGCACGTCCAGCGGCAGCAGCGGGAACACCAGTTCGGCGAAACGGTGCGCCTCTTCCAGATGCGGGTAACCGGAGAGGATGAAGTAGTCCAGGCCGAGCGTGGCATATTCCTTGATGCGATCGGCCACCTGCTGCGGGTTGCCCACCAGCGCCGTGCCGGCACCACCGCGCACCAGGCCGACACCGGCCCACAGGTTTGGCGCGACCTCGAGGCCGGCGCGGATGTCGGCCTTGTCGAAGCGGCCCTTGTTGAGCTCGGCCATGCGGCGCTGGCCGACCGAATCCATCCCGGTGAGCTTCTTCTGCGCGGCGGCGACGGTCGCCTCGTCGAGCTGCGACACCAGCTCGGAGGCGGCGCGCCACGCTTCGTCTTCGGTCTCGCGCACGATCACGTGCAGCCGGATGCCGGTGCTCAGCGTGCGGCTGTGACGCGCGGCGCGGCGGCGCACGTCGGCGAGCTTCTCGGCCACCGCGGCCGGCGGCTCGCCCCAGGTCAGGTAGGTGTCGAGCTGCTCGGCGCACAGCTCGTGCGCCTCGTCGGACGAGCCGCCGAAGAAGATCGGCGGGTACGGGTTCGCGAGCGGCGGGTACAAGAGCTTCGCGCCCTTGACCTTCAGGTACTCGCCGTCGAAGTCGAACGACGTGCTGTCATGGCTGCGCCGCAGCGTCTCGCGGTAGATCGTCAGGAACTCGCGCGAGAGTTCGTAGCGCTTGCTGTGGTCGAGGAACAGGCCGTCGCCGGCCAGCTCTTCGGCATCGCCGCCGGTCACGAGGTTCACGAGCAGGCGCCCGCCGGACAGGCGATCGAAGCTCGCCGCCATGCGCGCCGACTGCACCGGCTGCACGAGGCCCGGCCGCAGCGCGACGAGGAACTTGAGCCGCGTCGTCGCGTCGATCAGGCTCGCCGCGACGACCCACGAATCCTCGCAGGAGCGGCCGGTCGGCAGCAGCACGCCCTCGTAGCCGAGGCTGTCGGCGGCGATCGCGATCTGCTTGAAGTAGTCGAACGTCGCGGCGCGCGCCCCCTTGGCCGAGCCGAGGTAGCGCGAGTCGCCGTGCGTGGGGATGAACCAGAAGACTTTCATGGGGTGCTCGGTGTCGTGAACCTCAGCGCGAGGCGACGGCGCCGCGCAGCGGTTGCCAAACGATCTGCGCGACCTCGACGCGGCGCGGGATCAGCTCCAGCTTCAGAAACGCGTCGGCCACGCGCTGCTGGTCGGCCGTGATCGCCGGCGTCAGCGGGCCCACCGGCGAGGCCGGCCGGCGCGACAGGAACAGGTGCACCGTCGCCAGGCTCAGGCCGCTGAAGTCGGCGATCAGTTGCGCCGCCTCCTTGCGGTTCGCCTGCACGAACGCATCGGCGCGCGTCAGCTCGTCGAGCAGCGCCTGCACCGCCTGCGGAT
>DATMIN010000025.1:0-6134 GCA_035554275.1 Burkholderiaceae bacterium | reverse complement strand
GCCGAGATCGCCGACCCGTCGCTGCACCACGGCGGCGACCAGGTGTTCTTCGGCGCGACCGTGACCTACGTGAACCAGCGCGACGAGCAGCGCACCGTGACGATCAAGGGCATCGACGAGGTCGACCACCTGAACGCCGAGGTCAGCTGGGTCTCGCCGATTGCGCGCACGCTGCTGAAGGCGCGCGTCGGCGACGAATTGCAATTGCAGACGCCCGGCGGCCTGGAGACGATCCAGGTCATCGACGTGCGTTACCCCGCGCCGACCTGAACCCGCCGGCCGCAGGCCGGCTCGTCCTTCGAACTGGAGCCCCCTCCCGGAGGGGGCTAGGGGGAGCGGTGTTCACCGCGAAGCGGTACAGCGCGCTGCCCGCGTCAGGCCTCAGGGCCTGACACGGGCCACACGCTGTACCGCCGGCGAGCGCTTCAGCGCCCGCATCACCTCGGCGAGCTGGATCCGGTCGCGCACGCTCAGCACGAGCTGCAGCTCGGTCGCTTCCGCCGCGGGCTCGTTGCCCATCTCGATGTGGGCGATGTCGGCCTCGGCCTCGCTCACCGCCTGAGCCACCTGCGCGAGCACGCCCTTGCCGTTGGTGACGAGCAGCGCCACCGCGGTCTCGAACGGGCGGCTCGGCTGATCGGCCCACTCGACGCCCATCCAGTGCTCGCTGTCGCGCTCGAACAGGCGCCGGCCGACGCTGCACTCGACGGTGTGCACCATCAGGCCCTCGCCGCGGCCGAGGTAGCCGACGATCGCGTCGCCCGGGATCGGCCGGCAGCACGGCGCGAGCTGCACCGAGGCGCCCTCGCTGCCGTCGATCAGCACCATGCCCTGCGACGGCGCGGCGTCGTCGGCGGCGTAGCGACCCATCGTCAACGTCAGCGCATCGGGGCGCGCGCCGCGCTCGGCCATCAGGCGCGCGAGGCGCTTCGCGACGATCGTGGCGATCTTGCGGCCCAGGCCGATGTCGGTGAACAAGTCCTCGCGCGTCTTGTTGCCGCTCCAGCGCGTGATCTGCTGCCACAGCGCCGCGTCGCTGCCCTCGGCGCCGGGCAGCGTCAGGCCTTCGGCGCGCAGCGCCTGCGCGAGCATCTTCTCGCCCAGGTCTTGCGACTCCTCGCGCTCCATGTTCTTCAGGTAGTGGCGGATCTTCGAGCGCGCCCGGCCGGTGCGCACGAAGTTGAGCCAGGCCGGGTTCGGCCGCGCGCCCGGCGTGCCGATCACCTCGACCACGTCGCCGCTGCGCAGCTCGGTGCGCAGCGCGACCGGCTCGCCGTTGACCTTGGCCGCGACCGTGTGGTCGCCCACGTCGGTGTGGATCGCGTAGGCGAAGTCGACCGGTGTCGCGCCGCGCGGCAGCGCGAGGATCTTGCTCATCGGCGTGAACACGTAGACGGCGTCGGGGAACAGGTCGATCTTGACGTGTTCGAGGAACTCGTTCGCGTCGTGGGTCTCGTCTTGAATGTCGATCAGCGACTGCAGCCACATCGCGCCCAGGCGCTGCGCCTCTTGCACCTGCGCGCCGCCGCTCTTGTAGAGCCAGTGCGCGGCGATGCCCTTTTCGGCGACCGCGTGCATCTGCTCGGTGCGGATCTGGAACTCGACCGCGGTGCCGAGCGGGCTGACCAGCGTGGTGTGCAGCGACTGGTAGCCGTTCGCCTTCGGGATCGCGATGTAGTCTTTGAAGCGCCCGGGCAGCGGCTTGAACAGCTGGTGCAGCGCGCCGAGCGCCTGGTAGCACTCCATCAGGCTGCCCACGACGATGCGAAAGCCGAAGATGTCGTTGACCTGCGCGAAGCTCAGGTGCTTCTCGCGCATCTTGCTGTAGATCGAATACAGCGTCTTCTCGCGGCCGAACACCTGCACCGCGATGCGCGTCTGCACGAAGGCGCGCTCGACGTCGTGCTGGATGCGGTCGACGATGTCGCGCCGGAAGCCGCGCGCCTTCAGCACCGCCTTCGACAGCGCCGCATGCCGCCACGGCCGCAGGTGCTGGAACGACAGCTCCTGCAGCTCGCGGTACGTCTGGTTCAGGCCGAGGCGGTGCGCGATCGGCGCGTAGATCTCGAGCGTCTCGCCGGCGATGCGGCTGCGCTTGGCCGGCGTGATCGCGTCCATCGTGCGCATGTTGTGGAGTCGGTCGGCGAGCTTGATCAGGATCACGCGCACGTCGCGCGCCATCGCCAGCAGCATCTTGCGGAACGATTCGGCCTGCGACTCCTCGTGGGTCGAGAACTGCAGCTTGTCGAGCTTGGTCAGCCCGTCGACGAGATCGGCCACC
Source organism: Burkholderiaceae bacterium (assembly GCA_035554275.1). Classification (GTDB taxonomy): domain Bacteria; phylum Pseudomonadota; class Gammaproteobacteria; order Burkholderiales; family Burkholderiaceae_C; genus LMDS01. The sequence continues at coordinate 3,853 of DATMIN010000025.1, read as the reverse complement.
GGTGCGCCGAAGCGCTCGATCAGCTCGGTCTTGGTGACGCCGCAATCCTCCATCGCGTCGTGCATCAGCGCGGCCATGATCGCCTGCGCGTCGAGCTTCCAGTCGGCGCACAGGCCCGCGACCGCGATCGGGTGCGTGATGTAGGGCTCGCCGCTGGCGCGGAACTGGCCGAGGTGGGCCTCGTCGGCGAAGCGATACGCCTCGCGCACGCGCTTGATTTCGCCGGCGTCGAGGTACTCGAGCTTGTGGGTGAGGGCGGCGAACGAGGCCGCAGTGGTGTCGGCCGGCGCGGGTTTCGCGCTCGCACGCCGAACCGGGGCGGCGGTCGCCGCCGGCTCCTTCAAGGCGTTCGGGGCACGGGCGCTCATCGCCCGAATTTAACGTGGAAACCGCTTGTGGGCCCGACAGGGGCTTCCCGACGTGGTGAGCGTCGTGCGGGCGCGTCGTCGCGACGCGCGGCCGGGGTCAGCCAACGCTCAGATCGGCACCTTGCGCAGCATCTCGATGCCGATCTCGCCGGCGGCGATCTCGCGCAGCGCGGTGACGCCGGGCTTGTTCTTGGTCTCGATCTTCGGCGCGTGGCCCTGGCTGAGCATGCGGGCGCGATAGGTGGCGGCGAGCACGAGCTGGAAGCGGTTCGGAATGTGCGTGAGGCAATCTTCGACGGTGATGCGGGCCATGGGTTCTTTCGGGTCGGCTTCAGCTCAGATCGAGCGCGGCGAAGACAGCGGGCTTGCTTCTCCGGAGGGCAGCGTACTTGAGGCGCTGCGAATGAACGATCGCCTTCAGATCGAAGAGCGCCGTTTCAAACAAGGCATTGATTATAACGAAGTCGAAGTGCCGGGCCTGCGAGACCTCGAGCCGTGCGTTGGCCATGCGCTGGGCGATCACGTCGGGCTGGTCTTCACCGCGCCGGTGCAGCCGCTGCAGCAGCTCTTCCCAGCTCGGCGGCAGGATGAACACCAGGTTCGCGTTCGGGAACAGCTTCTTGATCTGCAGCGCGCCCTGCCAGTCGATCTCGAGCACCACGTCCTGCCCACCGGTGATGCGCGACTCGATCGCCGCGTGCGAGGTGCCGTACAGGTGCCCGTGCACCGGCGCCCACTCGACGAACTCGCCGCGCTCGATCATCGCGCGGAACGTGGCCTCGTCGGTGAAGTGGTACTCGCGGCCCTGCTGCTCCTGTCCGCGCGGCCCGCGCGTGGTGTGCGACACCGCGACGACGAGGTGCGAATCGACCTGCAGCAACGCGCTGACGAGGCTCGACTTGCCCGCCCCGCTGGGCGCGGCGACGACGAACAGGTTGCCGGGGTAGTCCATGCGCGTCGAGATGATAGCCGCGCCGCGCGCCGGGCCCGGCGCGGCGCGGCGCGTCAGCTCAGAACCTGTGAGGCAATCCGATACACCCGCGCCGGGGTAGCCAAGGGCGCTGGGATAGGCGCGTCGCGCAGCCCAGGCTCATGCCTGGGCAAGCGGCGCAACACCGCCCAGCGCCCTTGGCCACCCCGGCCCGAAGGGTGAGGCCCCAAAGCGGGCCCACTCGTCGTTGCAAATGCTCGCCGGGGCCCGACCCCGGCTGCGCTTTGCGCCTAGATTGGGCCCGCTTTGGGGCCTCACGCGGGTGCATCGGATTACTTCACAGGTTCTCAGCCGGCGGCGGTCATCGCGCCGGTCGTGATCGCGTCGGGCCAGTTCGCACCGCACCACAGGGCCAGCGCGGCGCGCGCCGCCGGCGTCAGGTGCAGGCCGAGCTTGCTGCGGCGCCACAGCACGTCGTCGGCGCTGCGCGCCCATTCGTGGTCGTGCAGGTAGTTCAACTCGGCCTCGAACAGCCCGGGCGCGACCTCGGCGCCAAGATCGCCGCCCTGCAGCACCTGCTCGATGCGCGCGCCGTACGCGCGCGCCAGCCGCAGCGCGACCTCCGGGCGCAGCTGCGGGTGACGCAGCGCCACCGCCTGGGCGAAGCGCGTGAAATCGGTGTCGGGCCGCTGCGCCTTGCCGATCCACGCGCTCAGGTCGCCGCCGGGCAGCGGCGCGCGCTGCGTCCACGCGCCGCCGGCGACGACGAGGTGCGGCGCGAGCAGGTCGGCGGCCTCTTCGGCGAGCTTGCGGAAGGTCGTGATCTTGCCGCCCCACACCGTGAGCAATGGCGCCTGCCCGGTATCGAGCTCGAGCGCATAGTCGCGCGTCACCGCCGACGGGTCGCCCGAGTCGTCGTCGAGCAACGGGCGCACGCCGGCGTAGCTCCAGACCACGTCGCGCGGCGTCACCGGCTTGGCGAAGTAGCGGCTCGCCTGCTCGCACAGGTAGGCGGTTTCGTCGGCGTCGATGCGCGCCTCGCCGACGGCGCCGTGGTGCTCGACGTCGGTGGTGCCGATCAGCGTGAACTCGCGCTCGTACGGGATCGCAAAGATGATGCGCTTGTCGGGGTTCTGGAAGATGTACGCGTGGTCGTGCTCGAACATCTTCGGCACGACGATGTGGCTGCCCTTGACCAGCCGCAGGCTCTTGGCGCGCGGCATGTGCGCGTGCTCGCCGAGGAACTGCGCCGCCCACGGCCCGGCGGCGTTGACGAGCACGCGCGCGCTGACTTCGCGCACTTCGCGCACCGCGCCGCCCGCGCTTTCGAGGCGCACCTGCCAGGCCTGCGGGCCGCGCTGCGCGTCGACGCAGCGCCAGCGCGTCAGCACCGTCGCGCCGCGCTCGGCGGCGTCGATCGCGTTCAGCACCACGAGGCGCGCGTCGTCGACCCAGCCGTCGGAATAGACGAAGCCCTTCGTGAACGCCGGCTTCAGCGGCCGGCCCGCCGGGTGCGTGCGCAGGTCGACGCTGCGCGAGCCGGGCAGCACCTCGCGGTGCGCCAGATGGTCGTAGAGGAACAGGCCCAGGCGGATCATCCACACCGGCCGCATGGCGTGTGAATGAGGATCGTGCGGCATCACGAAGCGCAGCGGCCACATGATGTGCGGCGCGCTCTTCAGCAGCACCTCGCGCTCGGCCAGCGCCTTGCGCACCAGTGCGAACTCGCAGTGCTCGAGGTAGCGCAGCCCGCCGTGGATCAGCTTGGTGCTGCTCGACGAGGTGTGCTGCGCGAGGTCGTCCTTCTCGCACAGCAGCACGCGCTGGCCGCGCCCGGCGAGGTCGCGCGCGATGCCGGCGCCGTTGATGCCGCCACCGACCACGAGCACGTCGAAGGTGGTCGGGTCGGCCGACCCTCGGTCGGGGCGAGGTGAATCCAAGTCGTGGTCTCCGGGTGGCGCTCGGTTCTAGCAAATCGGTCGCCGAAGCGTAAGCGAGGCAACCTCGATGGGCGCGCGCGGGCGCCGCGGTAAGCTCGATGCCAGGATCGACGCTCGGCCATGACGACCCCCACCTTCCTGCTCGCGCTCGACCAGGGCACCTCCAGTTCGCGCAGCATCGTGTTCGACGGCCGCGGCCGCATCCTCGCGATGGCGCAGCGCGAGTTCCGCCAGATCTACCCGCAGCCGGGCTGGGTCGAGCACGACCCGAAGGAGATCTGGGCCTCCCAGCTCGCCACCGCGCGCGACGCGCTGGCGCAGGCCGGCGTCGGCGCGGCGCAGCTGGCATCGATCGGCATCACCAACCAGCGCGAGACCACGCTGATCTGGAATCGAAAGACCGGCGAGCCCATTTACAACGCGATCGTCTGGCAGGACCGGCGCGCCGAGCCCACCTGCGCCGAGCTGCGCGAGCGCGGCCTCGAGCCGACGTTTCGCGCCAAGACCGGGCTGATCATCGACGCCTACTTCTCGGGCACGAAGCTGAAGTGGATCCTCGATCACGTGAGCGGCGCGCGCGCCGCGGCGCAGCGCGGCGAGCTCGCGTTCGGCAC